>JBDHQH010000171.1:0-6466 GCA_039806935.1 Verrucomicrobiota bacterium | reverse complement strand
CGGCGGCCGGCCACGCGCCATTCCTCATCTTGCGCCGGCATTTCTCCACTCGTAGCCTGCGGTGTGCGCGAGGATCGACTTGGCCGGAGTTTGCGAGCCACCTTTTTGGGAATGGCCGTCAATACGGTTTTGGCCGGCGGCAAAATGGCTGCGGGAATCTTCGGCCACTCCCACGCTCTGGTCGCGGATGCTGTGGAATCCATGGCCGACATTTTCAGCTCGCTGGTGGTCTGGCGCGGGGTGGTCGTGGCGGCGGCGCCGGCGGACGAGGATCATCCGTATGGCCACGGCAAAGCCGAGCCGATTGCGGCGGCCTTCGTCTCCGTCCTGCTGCTGGGCGCGGCGCTCTGGATCACCCTGACCGCGATCCGCGAAATCCGGGAGCCCCACGCCTCCCCGCGGCCTTTTACCCTGCTGGTGCTGCTGGCCGTGATTTTCATCAAAGAAAACCTGTTTCGCTTTGTGCTCAAAGAGGCCGGCACAGTCGAAAGCACCGCCGTGCGATCCGACGCCTGGCATCATCGCAGCGATGCGATCACCTCGCTCGCCGCCGCCGTGGGCATCGCCATTGCGTTAATCGGCGGGCCGGCTTACGCCGCGGCGGATGACTGGGCAGCCCTGGCGGCCGCCGTGGTCATCGCTTTCAACGGCTGGCGCCTGCTACGCGAGGCTTTGAGCGAACTGATGGATCGCTCCCCCAGCGGGGAAATCCAAAAGCGCATCATCGCCATCGCCGAATCGGTCACCGAGGTGGAGGAAATCGAGAAGTGCCTCGTGCGCAAAATGGGCTACAACCTCTACGTCGAGATGCATGTGCAGGTAAACCCCGGGATGACCGTGCTGCGCTCGCACGAAATCGCCCACTGGGTCAAGGACGCGATCCGCGCGCAGATGCCCGCCGTCCAGGACGTCCTCGTCCACATCGAGCCGGCGCCGCAAAAGTCGCCCCCAAATTCGCGCTGAACAGGAATAGGCGGTCCCCTCCGAACGTGGCTTGGGGCGCTGCGCGGTCGAGATGCAGCCGCAGCCTGCGCCCGAAACTGGAGCAGTTTCGTTTGGAATCTGCGGGTTGGTTCTCGCCGCCAGTAGCGCTCGGCAACTCCGCCGAAGCTCGCTCCAATTTTAACCCTCGACCTGCACCGCCAGGTTCAGGGCGCGTAGGCGCGCCGGTGGGGAATCTGCGTGCGATCAAACTTCCGGTAATTCTCGAGGCTGCCGACCCGCGCCAGGCGGAAGTAGTTGCGCAACACCTTGCCGCCGGTGTCCGCGAAATGTTCCGTTTGATACCCCACCCCGCCGGAGTTGGAGGAAAAGTACTTGAACCCGGTGATTTTTCCGGTGTCATCCCGCACCCAGTTGATGAAAATGACCGAGTGACCCGTTTTGTTGTTGCGGCTGAAATCGAGGAAATCCCCGGCCCGGGCCTCCTCGAGGTTCTCGATTTTTTTGCCCAGCCCATAGGCCGCAATGCCGCGCTGCGGCGAGTCGCCGGCGCCTTCGATATACCAAAGCTGCAGCAGATTAAAGAGGTCGTGAAAGGACATGCCGTTGAAGTTGTCCGCCTCGATCCCTTTCTGAATGTTCCGGTACTGCATGGCTCGACAAAACACCTCGAAGGTGAGTCCGCAGCAGTAGCTGCACCGGGTCCAGTTGGGATGCGCTTTCGCGACCACCCGCCCCTGATACCAAATGTCCTGCGTCACTCCGTTGTAGAGATCGTATTCAAGCGGTTTGCAGCGGTAAGGATAGGAGCCGTCGGTGGGATAACAATCGGCGATGGCCAGCACGTAAGGGTTGAGGGCGCCTTCCTCATCGTCCGGAATGACTCCAAGCCTGGCGATTTTTTCATCCACCGGGGTGAAGTTCCGGCCATCGACCGGGTAACGCTCGCGGCGGAAAGCTTCGTTGGCGAGTTGAGTGCGGTCCCGGTTCGTCGCAACCGCTGTCGCGGCGGCGCGGGCCTGGTCGGAGCAAGCCTCCGCCGCCGGGGAAGCGACGGGCGCGGTGCGGCAGGCGGAGAGGATGAACAACAAACCGAAGCCGGCGAAGGTTACAGGACGGATGCTCATAAAAATGCCGGCGCCAGTATCCGCCGCGTCGGGAGCGGCGTCAAATCGCAACGCGAGCCACGAACCAGGGCGCAAACGCGCCTTAATCGGCATCGACGTAGCCGTGGACTTTAGCCGGCCAGCAGAGCGCGAACAGGAGCGTGCTGGCAATGCCGAAACCCAGCAGGCCCGCAAAGCCCGCATTCCAGCCATAACGCTGGACCAGGCTGCCGAGTCCCCAGCCGGAAACCAGCGTGCTGGCGTAGGAAAACAAACTGGAGAAGCCCACCGCCGTGCCCGCCAATCGCTTGGTGGCCAGATTCACAATCACGATGCCCACCAACGCTTGCGGGCCGTAGAGGAAAAATCCGATCGAGCAGAGCAGCAGCGTGTTCCCCCAAACCGAGTGTGTGGGCAGTTTCCAAAAGAGGAAGGTCGAGAGGCTCGTCAGCGCCATCAAAATCACACACAGGCGCGAACCCCGCCCGCCGAACAGCCGATCCGTCACCCATCCACTGATCAACATGCCCGCCACCCCAAAAGCCTCAAAAGCCGCGACCATCCAGCCCGCCTGCGCCAAGTGGACTTGTTTCGTCTCGGTCAGGAAGGTCGGACCCCAGTCCAGCACGGCGAACCGAATCGTGTAAAGACAGAAGCTGGCCAGACTCAGAAACCAGATGTACGGGTTGGCGAAGACCTGGCGGAACAAAGCTGAGGAAAACGTTGGCGGGGCGCGACGCTCCGCCGTGCCCTCCACCTCGGGAAGCCCGAGCGAGGGCGGGGTGTCCCGCAACGCCACCAACAGGTAAAGACCGCCCAGGATCGCCAGGCCCGCGGGAACGAAGAAACAGAGCCGCCAGTTGTACTTGGCCAGATACCCGCAGAGCACCAGCACCAGTCCCGCCCCGATGGAATGCGAGGTGTTCCAGATCGAGAAATTCACGGCCATTTCCCGGGGCGGAAACCAGTGGGACATCAGCCGCGCGCACGGCGGAAAGCCCATGCCCTGGACCCAGCCGTTGATCATCCACAACACTCCCAGCGTCACCACCGCGGAGCTGAGGCCAAACCAAACGTTGACCAGCGCGGAAAGAATCAGCCCCGCCGCCATGAAAACGCGGGCGTTGGTGCGATCGCCGAGGAAGCCATTGCCGAACTTGGAGACGCCGTAGAGGATCCCGTGCAACGTGAGGAAAAGCCCGAGCTCGCCTTTGCCAATGCCCAGATCGCGGCTCATTTCCGGCATGGCCACGCTGAGGTTCTTGCGCACAAAATAATAGAGCGCGTAACCAACAATGGTGGAAATCAGAATGCGGCGCTGCCAGTACCGGTACTTCGCCTTGATCTCTCCGGGATCGGTCAGGGCGACCGCCAGGGCGGGCGCGGGCTCGAAGGCGCGCAACCAGCGCGGAAACCGCGCCGGCGCCGACCGCGGCGGCGCCGGGTCCATCACGGACGCCGTTCTATCGTCTTGTCTCTGCATATCGCGGTTCCCACGGACGGCGCGGTCTCAGAGACAGCTCGGAGTATTCAGCCGAAAAAGGCGGATCGATCCGTAATCGCGAGCCGGCGCGCGGCGGCCACCGGTGCGCAGTGTGCCGCGGGCGGCGCGCGAAAGGCGAGCATAAATTTCGAGGCTGCCTTTGGGCGCCCACGGCAAACCGTCCGAGCAGGTTCCGGGTTCGCGGAGGGACTCAAACCCAGGCTTTGCGAATGAGCCAGGTTTTCACCACTTGGGTAAGCCCGACGTAGCAGACCAAGGTCAGCCCCAGAACGGGCCAGTACAGCGGCGGCAAAGGCACAAACCCCAGCGGCGCGGCCAGCGGCGAATACGGCAGCCCCGCGCCGATCGCCATGACCAGCAGGCTAGTCAGGGTCAATTGCCAGCTCGCGCGTGACTGCACGAACGGCAGCAGATTGGTGCGGATCACATGGATGATCAGGGTCTGGGTCATCAGCGACTCCACGAACCAACCGGTGTGAAACAAGGCTGCGGCGTAGGAATCGCCGATGGGCGCGTTGACGAATCGCTGCGCCAGCGCGGCGGGAGCCGCCAGATGCGGATCCCGGCAGTGGAAGACAAACCACATCACCGCGTACGTGGTGTAGTCAAAGATCGAGCTGAGGGGGCCAATGAAGACGATGAACCGCGCGATTTCCCCCATCGCCCAGGGCCGCGGCATCGCCGTTTGTTGGGCGCCGACGTTGTCGGTCGGAATCGGCACCTGCGAGAAATCATAGAGCAGGTTGTTGGCCAGCACCTGGAGGGGAGCCATGGGAACAAACGGCAGCCAGGCGCTGGCGCCAATCACGCTGAACATGTTGCCGAAATTGGAACTGGCGCCCATCCGCACATATTTCAGGATATTGACAAACACCTTGCGCCCCTCCAGCGCCCCCGCCTCGAGCACCAGCAGGCTCTTCTCGAGCAGAATCATGTCCGCCGATTCCTTGGCGATATCGACGGCGGTGTCCACCGAAATGCCGACGTCGGCCGCGCGCAAGGCCGGCGCGTCGTTGATCCCGTCGCCGAGGAAGCCCACCACATGCCCCTTCTTTTGCAGCGCCTGGACGATGCGCTCCTTGTGCGCCGGCGAGAGCCGCGCGAAAATGGAGGCGCGCTCCGCCGCCTCGGCAAGCTGGGCCTCGGACAAACTCTCGACCTGCGCGCCAAGGATGATCTCCGCGGAGCGCAACCCCACATCCCTGCACACCTTGCGGGTGACCAAATCGTTGTCGCCGGTGAGGACTTTGACGGCCACGCCGTGCCGCCGCAGGGCGGCGATGGCTTTGGCGGCCGAGTCTTTGGGGGGATCCAGAAACGCCAGGTAACCCGTAAGCACCAGCGCGGATTCATCCGCCTTCGAGTAGGCGTCCTGACGGCCCACCGCGCGCGTGGCCACTGCCAGCACCCGGAAGCCATCCTCGCTGAGATCATTCACCTGCTCGATCAGGTTGCCGGCCAGGATCGGCTCCATGGGAAAAATCTCGCCGTCGCTCTCGAAATGCGAGCAGCGGGCAAACACCGACTCGGGCGCCCCTTTGGCCAGCAACTGGCGTTGTCCGTCCGGCCCCTCCACCACCACCGACATCATCCGCCGGGAAAAATCGAACGGAATTTCGTCCACTTTCGAGAACTGCTCCAGCGACAATTCGTGATGCAACTCCCAATGTTGCAGCACGGCGCGGTCGAGCACATTTTTGAGGCCCGTTTGGAAATGGCTGATCAGATAGGCATCCCGCAGCACCTCGAGATTCTCCCTTTTGAAGACATCGCAATAAATCTCGAGAATCACCTGGTCAATGGTCAGCGTGCCGGTTTTATCCGTGCAGAGCACATCCATCGCTCCGAAGTTCTGAATCGAGTTCAGCCGCTTGACAATCACCTTTTTGGCGGACATCGCCAGGGCTCCTTTGGAAAGGCAGACCGAGACGATCATCGGCAGCATTTCCGGCGTCAACCCGACCGCCACCGCCATGGCGAAAAAAAACGCCTCGTGCCAATCGTGCTTGGTCAGGCCATTGATGAGAAACACGAGCGGCACCATCACGGCCATGAAGCGGATCATCAGCCAGGTAAACTTCCCGACGCCGCGATCGAACGCGGTCGGAGCCGGCCGCCCGGCCAGCGACCGGGCCACCCGCCCGAACCACGTTTGCGCGCCCGTCGCCACCACGACCGCGGTGGCGGAACCGCTTTCCACGCTGGTCCCCAGGAAACAAAGATTGGCTCGTTCCAGGGCCGGCACGGCCTCACGCGGATCAGCGGCCTCGCTCTTTTCCACCGGCATCGATTCGCCGGTCAGCGTCGCCTGAATGATGAAAAGATCCTTGGCCGAAAGCAGCCGGACATCGGCGGGGATCATGTCGCCCGCGGAAAGCCGCACCACATCGCCGGGGACCAATTCCCGGAGCGGCGCCTCGCGCGCGCCGCCGTCGCGGACGACTGTGGCGGTGACACGAATCATCGCCTTGAGTTTGGCCGCGGCGGAATCAGCGCGGGTTTCCTGCACAAAACGCAGAGCGAGACCGAGAAACACCATCAGCAGCATCACCAACCCGGCGCGGTAATCATGAGTGGCGAAGGAAACCGCCGCCAGCACGGTCAAGAGAATCACCAGCGGGTTGCGGGCGGCCAACATCAACCGATCCAGCCAATCGTGGCGCCTTTCCCGGGAAATCTCGTTGGGGCCGTGCCGCTCCAACCGGACCTCCGCCTCAGTCTCGGTCAAGCCGGCTGGCGAACTGGACAAAAGCTTCAACAGAGCCGCGGCCTCGATGCGGCTGGCTTGCGCCAGCGCATCCACATTCCGCGCTACCGTTTGGACCGGAGTTGGCATTGATCGCGCCCCCGCCGCCAACATTGACTGGCGCCGGCGGCGACTCAACAAAAAAAAGACCCGGCGCAGGCAGATCCC
>JBDHQH010000170.1:0-6539 GCA_039806935.1 Verrucomicrobiota bacterium | reverse complement strand
GCCCAACAGGGGGAGCGAGTGCTCCTGGAGCGCGCGCGCGCCGGTTTTTCGGGTGCGCGGCCTGACCCGCGTGTACGGCTCGGGCGCGACCCGGGTGCAGGCGCTGGCCGGAGTGGATCTGGATTTTCGCGAGGGCGAACTGATTGTTTTGCTGGGGCCCTCGGGCAGCGGGAAAACGACCTTGTTGAATAATCTGGGCGGGTTGGATGCGCCCAGCTCGGGGCAGTTGCTCTACCGGGGCATGGATCTGACGGCGGCGGACGAGCGGGCGCTAACCCAATTTCGCCGGGACACCGTCGGGTTTGTGTTTCAATTTTACAATCTGATCCCGAGCCTGACTGCCCGGGAGAACGTGGGCCTCATCACCGAGATCGCCCGCAATCCGCTGCCTCCCGAGGCGGCGCTGGAGATGGTGCGGCTGGAGGGGCGCATGGATCACTTTCCGGCGCAATTGTCCGGGGGCGAACAACAACGGGTGGCCATTGCCCGGGCGATCGCCAAACGGCCCGAGGTGCTGTTGTGTGACGAGCCGACCGGGGCCTTGGATGTGAAGACTGGGATCGTGGTGCTGGAGGCGATCCAGCGCGTCAACCTCGAATTGGGCGCGCTCACAATTATCATCACCCACAATGCGGTGATGGCCGGCATGGCCGATCGCGTCATTCATTTCTCCGACGGGCGCGCGCACCACATTCACGAAAACCGCCGGCGGGCGCCGGCCAGCAGCCTGAACTGGTAGGATGCTCTCGAGGTTGGACCGCAAACTTTTGCGCGACCTGCTCCGGTTGAAGGGGCAGGTGCTGGCGGTGGCGCTGGTGATGGCCTGCGGACTGGCGATGATGACCATGGCGCGCAGCCTGATCCATTCCCTCGAGTCCGCGCGCCGGGAATACTACGAAGCCAACCGGTTCGCCGACGTTTTCGCGCATGTGAAACGCGCGCCGGATTCGGTGGCCCGGCATTTGGGGCGCATTCCGGGAGTCGCCGCCCTGGCCGCGGGCATTTCGGTTCAAGTCACGCTGGATTTGCCCGAATTGGACGAGCCCGCCAGCGGCGTGGTGCGGTCCGTTCCGGACTTTGGGCCGCCGGAGTTGAACCGGTTGTTTCTCCGTTCGGGCCGATGGCTCGCGCCCGGCGCGGACGAGGTGTTGGTGGGGGAAGCCTTCGCTGAGGCCAACGGGTTGAAACCCGGGGATACGATTTCCCTGCTCCTCAACGGACGCCATCAGGAGCGGCGCATCGCGGGCATCGCCCTTTCGCCGGAGTTTATCTTCGAGTCCCGGCCCGGAGCGGCGCTGCCGGACCATCGCACGTATGGCACCTTTTGGATGCCCCGCAAAGAACTGGCGCGGGCTTTCGATTTGGATGGGGCGTTTAATTATGTCGCCCTCAGCCTGGCGCCCGGCGCCTCGGAGTTGCCGGTCATCGCCGAACTGGATCGTCTGTTGACGCCGTATGGCGGGCGGGGCGCCTACGCCCGGGCGGACCACCCGTCGCACATACGCCTCTCGGATGAAATCCGCGTGTTGGCGACGGTCTCGCTTGGTTTTCCGGTCGTTTTTCTGAGTGTGGCGGCGTTCATGACCAACGCCGTGCTTTCGCGTCTGCTGGCGTTGCAGCGTGAGCAAATCGCCATCCTGAAAGCCTTTGGCTTTTCCAATCGCACGGTGGTGATTCATTACCTCAAGTTCGCGCTGGTCATGGTTGCCATCGGCACGGTGCTGGGTTTTGTTGGCGGAGTGATCCTGGGAAACCGGCTGGTGGAGATGTACCATCGCTTTTTTCGCTTTCCCGACCTGGCCTTCCGGCTGGATCCATCCGCCTTTCCGCTGGCGCTGGCGGTGAGCGCGGGGGCGGCCCTGGCGGGCGTTTTCAGCGCGGTGCGGCGCGCGGCGCGGCTGCCGCCGGCCGAGGCGATGCGCCCCGAGCCGCCGGCCAATTATCGTCCAGCGTTGATCGAGCGCACGGGCGTGGGGCATTGGCTCTCGCACACCTTCCGGATCGCGGTTCGCAACCTTGAGCGCAAGCCGGCGCAGGCGTTCCTCACCATCGCGGGACTGGCTCTGGCAACCGGCATTCTCATTGTGCCCAACTGTTTCCGGGACGGAGTGGCCGAGGTGCTTGATTTTCAATGGGACCTCGTCCAGAGACAGGACGTGGGCATCGGCCTCGCCGAGCCGGGGGGGATCAAGGCGCGGGATGCTTTGCGCCATCTGCCCGGAGTTATGCGCGTGGAGCCGTTCCGGTCAGCCTTCGCGCGGCTCAGCTTCGGCAATCAGCGCCGGAATTTGGGCATTCAAGGGCTGCCGCCCGGCGGGTTGCATAACCGGGTGCTCGACAAGGAATCGCGCCAGTTGCACCTTCCGCCGGATGGCCTCGTGATTTCCAGCAAATTGGCCGAGGTGCTGGGCGCGCGGGTCGGGGATCTCCTGCTGGTCGAGGTGTTGGAGGGGAAGCGGCCGGTGCGGAGTGTGCCGCTCGCGGGACTGGCCGAGGATTTCGCCGGGACTGCCGCTTACATGGACCTGGCCGCGTTGAACCGCCTGATGGACGAAGGCGATGTGATCACCGGGGCCAATTTCCGGGTGGATCCCGCGCAACGCACGCAGTTTCTGCGCGCGCTCAAGGGGATCCCGCGCGTAAGCTGGGTTTCGATCAAGGAATCCCTGCGTGAGAACTTCCGGCAGACGACCGCCGCCAGCATTGGTTTGATTCAGAAAATCTATATGTTGTTTGCCATCGTCGTGGCCATTGGCGTGGTCTATAACAATGCCCGAATCTCGCTCGCCGAGCGGGCGCGGGAGCTGGCGACCTTGCGGGTGATCGGGTTTTCCAAGCGCGAGGTCGGCGCGGTGCTCGTGACGGAATTGGTGATTTTGGGTTTGGTCGCGGTGCCGCTGGGTCTGTTGATTGGCACGGGCTTTGCCAAGGCGATTCTCGGCGCGGTGAATACCGAGACCGTGCGGCTTCCCTTGGTGTTGACCGCAAACAATTACGCCTTTGCGGTGCTGGTGGTCACCGCGGCCTCGATCGCCTCGGCGCTATTGGTTTTGCGCAAGCTGAGCCAGTTGGATCTGGTCGGCGCCTTGAAAGCTCCGGAATGATGTTTGCCTGCCCGCATGAATGAATTGAGAGATTTGAAGGCGGCGCCCGGCGCGCTGCGCCGGTCCAACGCGAAACCCCGCCGGGGACGATGGATTCCCTGGGCGGGAGCGGTGCTCCTGGCGGGCATGCTCACCGCCGGATTCTGGCCCCGGCCGGTGCCCGTGGAAACGGCCCGCGTGGTGGTGGGCACCCTGCGCTCCACGGTGGACGAGGAGGGCAAGACCCGGATTCGCCAACGTTACCGGGTGGCGGCGCCGGTGCCGGGGCAGTTGCGGCGGATCGAGTTGAAGGCGGGCGCCGAAGTGATGGCCCACGAGACGGTGCTGGCGGTGATCGATCCGAGCGCCCCGGCGCCTTTGGATGCGCGCAGCCGCTCGCTGGCGGAAGCCCGGCGCGCCTCCGCCATCGCGCTGTTGGAAAAAGCCCGCGCCGCGAATGCATTTGCCGCCGCTGAGCGCCGGCGTTTCGAGGGGCTTTACCAAAACCAGACGATCTCGATCCAGGAGTTTGAGGGCGTGAAACTGCGCGAGCAAAGCGCGGCCCGGGATGAGGCCGCGGCGGCCAGCGCCCTGAGCGAGGCGGAGGCGCAACTGGCCGAATTCGGCGCCTCTGGGGCCGCGGCCCCATCGCCGGTCGAGGTCAAAGCCGCGGTGAGCGGGAGGGTGCTGAAGGTGTTTGAGGAGAGCGCCCGGACGATTGCCGCTGGCGCGCCGCTGCTGGAGATCGGTGACCCGGGCGATCTGGAGGTGGTGGTGGAGGTGCTCTCGCGCGACGGCGCCAGCATCCGCACCGGGGCCGCGGTGGAGTTCGATCAATGGGGCGGCGGAGCGCCGCTGACGGGCCGGGTCCGGTTGGTTGAGCCGGCGGCGTTCACGAAAGTCTCCGCCCTGGGCGTCGAGGAGCAGCGGGTTAATGTCATCGCCGATCTGCTGTCGCCGGCCAACGAACGCCGGAGCCTGGGCGACAACTTTCGCGTGGACGCTCACATCACCGTTTGGGAAGCCCCGGAAGCGCTCAAGGTGCCCGCGGGCGCGCTGTTTCGCCGGGGAAATGATTGGGCTGCTTTTCTCTTGCGCCACGGGCGCGCCGAACTGCGCCTGGTGAAAATCGGGCGGGCCAGCAGCACCGAGGTTCAGGTGACCGAAGGCTTGCGGGCGGGCGACCTCGTGATCGTGTATCCGGGCAGCCGGGTGAAGGATGGCCTGCGGGTGATCCCCATCACCATTTAAAAACTGCTCCTGTGAGCTGGCCGGCGCGTTTTTCCGTTCCACTCGCCTGCGCTTGCCAGTTACACCCGAAATTTCTCCGCCAGACTTTGTCCGCCAGCGGCGCATTTCCCCAGCGCAGAAATGACTATTCACCATCCCGGATGGGCGGTACTGTTTGCGGATGGATTTGGCGGCCAATCTGGCAGGTATTCACCAGCGGATCGCCCAAGCCTGCGAGCGGGCGGGGCGCGATTCCCGCTCGATCACGCTCCTGGCGGTGACCAAGACGCATCCACCGGAAATGGTGGCCGAAGCGGCGGGCCTGGGGCTCAGCTTGTTTGGTGAAAACAAGGTGCAGGAAGCCCGGGCAAAGATTCCACTCTGCTCCGGGCGGCTGCGCTGGCACATGATCGGCCACCTGCAAAGCAACAAGGTCAAGGAGGCGGTTCGCTTATTCGAAATGATCCAGAGCGTGGACAGTCTGGCGCTGGGGGAGGAAATTGACCGGCGGGCTGGGCAGGCCGCCCGGACGATGCCGGTGTTGCTGGAGGTGAATGTCGCGGGCGAAGCCAGCAAGTTTGGTTACCCGCCGCGGCGATTGCTGGCGGAAGTGGAGCAACTGAACCAATTGCCGCGAGTCGAAATCCAGGGTTTGATGGCGATTCCGCCGTGGAGCCCCTCGCCCGAGCGGGCGCGTCCAATGTTCCGGCAACTCGCCGAGCTGCGCGCGGAATGCGAGCAGCGGCTGGGTGCGCCCCTGCCGCATTTAAGCATGGGCATGAGCGGAGATTTCGAGGTCGCCATCGAGGAGGGCGCCACGATCGTGCGCCTCGGGACAGCCCTCTTCGGCGAGCGTTAAGGGGGACGGGGGAAAGGGCCGGATCGCTCCGGCCCTTTGTCTCACCTCAACCAACACCTTCCTGACTCCCCAACCTGCCATCGCCAGCATTTGGCCGCGATAGGGCCATTCCCGATGACCGCGCCAAATCATACCCTCCAGCAGCCAAAAAAGATTGCCTTGCGGCGTTTTTGGAATTTTGCTGACCAAGGTGCTTTATCGACATCTTAACTTTTTGGGGCTGCTGGCGGCGCTGCTGCTTTGCGGTTGCGCGGGGTTGCCGGGCGGAGCGAACTCCGCGCGAGCGGAGCGGGCGCGGGCCGAGCTTCGGGCGTTGGAAGCCCGGTACGCGCCCGTCAGTCATCTCGGAATTTACGATGTGAAACTGGTTCGCGTCGGCGGGGCTTGGGTGCTCAGCGGCGAGGTCGATCAACCAGAGGCCAGGGCGGAAACGCTGGCCGCCCTCGAGCGATGCGGCCTTTCCTGCGAGGATCGGCTCCAGTTGCTGCCGGACAAAGCGCTGGGGGATCAGACTTGGGGGATTTCCTGCCTGAGCGTCGCCAGCGCTCGCGAAGCGCCGGCGCACGGCGCCGAACTGGGCACGCAAGTATTGATGGGCAATGTCGTGCGGGTGCTCAAGGCGGGCACAAACCACCTCTGGTATTATGTCCAGTCCTCCGATGGTTACCCGGCCTGGCTGGAGGCTGGCTCCTTCGTGCGTTGCGCTCGGTCGGAAGTGGCGCGGTGGGAAAGTTCGCCGCTGTTGATTGTGACGGATCTCGAAGGCGCCATTTTTACCGCGCCGGATGCCGGGTCGGAGCCGGTCTCGGACGTCGTGGCCGCCGATCTGATCAGGCAAATTGGCGTCGAGGGGGATTTTTTTCAGGTGGCTCTGCCGGATGGGCGCTCGGGTTTTCTTGCCCGGCACGCCGCGCGGGAATTCGCCGCCTGGCAGCGCGAGCGGCGGCCCACGGCGGAGAACATCGAGAAAACCGCCCGGAGATTTCTGGGACGGCCATATCTCTGGGGCGGCAACTCGTCCAAAGGGTTGGATTGCTCGGGTTTCACCAAGCTGGTGTTTTATTTGAATGGCGTCGATTTGCACCGCAACGCCAGCCATCAGGCCCGCCAGGGCCGGACGATCGCCCTGGACCGCGAGTTTTCCCAGCTTCGGAAAGGCGACCTGCTTTTCTTCGGGCGGCCAGCCCGCGCCGGGCGGCCCGAGCGGATTTTTCACGTCGGGATTTACCTTGGCGACCGGCGGTTCATCCATTCCTCCGAGCGCGTCCAGATCAACAGCCTCGATCCCGGCTCCGCGATTCGCGACGAGCATCGGATTCATACCCTGCTGGGCGCCCGCCGCGTGCTGCCGGAGTGAGCCGCCACGC
>JBDHQH010000169.1:0-6572 GCA_039806935.1 Verrucomicrobiota bacterium | reverse complement strand
GGCTTTTCACGCCGCGCCGGAAGTTTGACCTTGACTTTGCGCCCCGAGACGCCTTACTGGCGGAAACAACGTTATGCCCGGCCGAACTCAACTCTACGCGGCGGTGGTCGATGGCAACGCCGGCCAGGCCCGCGCGATCACGCAACAGGCGCTCCACGAGGGGTGCGATCCGCTCCAACTGGTCAATGAGTTCATGGTGCCGGCGATGGCGGAGGTGGGGCGGCGCTTCGAGGCCGAGGAATACTACGTGCCGCAACTGCTGATGTCCGCCCGCGCCATGAAAGGCGCGCTGGAACTGATCCGTCCGCTCCTGACCGCCCGGGGTGCGCAACCCGCGGGCCGGGTGGTCATCGGCACCATCCAGGGCGACCTCCACGACATCGGGAAAAACCTCGTCGCCTCGCTGTTGGAAGGCGGCGGCTTCGAGGTCATTGACCTCGGCGTCAATGTGCCGCCGGAGAAATTTGTGGCCGCCATCCAAACCCATCAAGCCCGCCTCGTGGCCATGTCCGCGCTGCTCACCACGACCATGCCCGCCATGCGGAGCACGATCGCAGCCCTCCAGCAGGCCGGGCTGCGCGAGCAAGTCAAGGTGCTGGTCGGCGGCGCGCCGATCACCCGGCAATACGCCGAGGAAATCGGCGCGGACGGGTATAGCGAAAATGCCGTCGGCGCCGTTGCGCTGGCCAAAGCCGCGCTGCCATCCGCCGCGCCGGAGGACGGGCCATGAACAGCCGCGAACGGGTCTTCGCCCATTTGCAGGGCCAACCGGTCGATCGGCTGCCCTGCCTGCCCATCACCATGATGCTGGCCTGCCGGCAAATCGGCGCGCGCTACCGTGATTACTGCACCGACTTCCGGATCCTGGCCGAGGGTCAGATTCGCACTGCGGAAAAATTTGGTTTCGATTATGTAAACACCATGTCCGATCCGGCCCGGGAAGCCGCCGATTGCGGCGCGGCGGTCGAGTATTTCGATCACCAGCCCGTGGCGATCATCGAGGAGCGGGCCTTGCTGGCGGACAAGACCGCGCTCGCCCGGCTGCCGGCGCCCGATCCGCTGGGCGGAGGCCGCATGCATAACGGCATCCAGGCGGTGGCGTTGCTCAAAGCCCGCGTCGGCGCGGAGAAAATCGTCGAGGGCTGGGTCGAGGGGCCGATCGCCGAGGCGGCGGATCTGCGCGGAATCAACAGCATCATGACTGACTTCTTTGACGACGAGCGGTTCGTGGAAGATCTGTTCGGCTTTGTCACGGAGATGGAACTGCGGTTCGCGCGTTTGCAAATCGAGGCGGGCGCGGACGTGATCGGCATCGGCGACGCCGCGGCCTCCCTGGTCGGGCCGCAGATTTACCGCGAATTCGTCTGGCCCTGGGAGCGGCGGCTCGTCGAGGGAATCCAGGCGGCCGGCGCCCGCGCGCGGCTCCACATTTGCGGCAACACCCGCCGTCTCCTGCCGGAAATGGGCCGGCTCGGCTGCGACATCGTGGATCTCGATTCCCTCGCGCCGCTGGACGAGGCGCGGGCGCAAATGGGGCCCGAGCAAATCCTGCTCGGAAACATAAACCCGGTAAAGATACTGCGAAATGGAACTCCCGATCTGGTGACTGCGACGGTGGCGGAATGTCATCGGCAGGCGGGACCCAGATTCATGGTTGGCGCCGGCTGTGAAATCCCGCCCGACACCCCGGAGGAGAACGTCCGGGCATTGTGCGAGTACGCGCGGACACACCGGCCCTGACCACCGCTGTAGGAACGACACGGACAAAGTTAACAGCGGAGCGCCGATTTCGACCACCTCCCCGCCGATCCAATCTGGCGTCGATGCGAAAGGTTGTTGGCGCGCTGCTTGGCCTGCTCGCCGCCGCGGGCGCGGCGGAGAACGCGCGGGAGTACTCCGTCCAGGCCAGCGCCACGGTCTCCGAGGCGCCGCCGCGAATCACCCTGGCCTGGCCGCAAGACACCGGCGGCAGCCCGGATCGCTATCTGATTTTCCGCAAAGCGCCGTCGGCTCCGAGTTGGGGCAGAGTCCGGGCCAGCCTGCCGGGCAGCCGCACCAGCTACACGGATCGGGATGTCCGCCTCGGCGTCGCCTACGAATACCAGATCGTCAAGCAAAGCCCGGCGCTCACCGGTTACGGTTATTTGTGCGCGGGCATCAAGCTCCCGATGGTGGAGCGCCGTGGCGCCCTCCTGCTCGTGGTGGACCGGACCTATTCGCGGGAACTGGCCTTTGAATTGACGCGTCTCGAACAGGATATCACTGGCGATGGCTGGACCGTGACCCGGCTGGAGGTGGACCGCACGGATCCGGTGGCGAGGGTGAAAGCCCGGATCAAGGCCGCCTACGAAGCGGATCCGGCCAACTTGAAGGGAGTGTTTCTTTTCGGCCACGTGCCCGTCCCGTACTCGGGCGATATCGTGCCGGACGGCCATGTGCCTGAGCATCAGGGCGCCTGGCCTTGCGATGGATACTATGGCGATCTGGACGGCCGCTGGACGGACCGTCACGTTGCCAGTGTGAGCGCGAGCGATCCGCGAAACCGCAATGTGCCGGGGGACGGCAAGTTTGACCAGAGCCGCTTCCCGGCGCCGCTGCGATTGATGGTCGGCCGGGTGGATTTATCCAATCTGCCGGGGCGCGCTTCCCGGAATGGCCCGGCCACCTTCCCCAGCGAAGTGGAACTGCTCCGCAACTACTTGAACAAGGATCACGCGTTTCGAACCAAGCAGTTTGATTTGCCGCGAAAGGGAGTCATCGGCGATTTTTTTGGCGCCCGGGATGGCGAGGCCTACGCGGCGAGCGGCTGGCGTAATTTCGCGGGCTTCTTCGGCGCGCCGAACGTCATCAGCATCCGCCATCCCGGACGTTGGGCCCCGGTGGTGAGCAACTCGCCTTACCTGTGGGCCTATGGCTGCGGCGCCGGCACCTATACCAGCATCGGCGGCCTGGGCAATTCCGATGCTGATCACGATCTGACCAGCCTCGAGCTCTACCGCAACGGCGTTCAGGCGGTGTTTACCTTGATGTTTGGCAGTTGGCTGGGGGACTGGGATTCCGAGGACAACTTGCAGCGCGCCATGCTGGCCCTGCCCAACTATGCCCTGACGTGCGCGTGGTCCGGACGCCCGCATTGGTTCCTGCACCGCATGGCGCTGGGCGAACCCATCGGATTCGCCGCTCGGCTGACGCAGAACAACGGGCCGGACGGTCTTTACCGCAATCAAGTCAACAGCACCGCCGGCTCGATTCACATCGCCTTGATGGGCGATCCCACGCTGCGAATGCACGTCGTGGCGCCCCCTGCCGCGGTCAACGCCGTCACTAATGGAAACTCGATCACCCTGCGCTGGACCGGCTCTCCGGACGCCGTCCTGGGCTATCATGTGTACCAGGCCGACGCTGGCGGAACGCTCACCCGCCTGACCGGCGCCCCGGCGGCCCGGACAGCTTTCACCATCATCGGCGAGCCGGCCGCCAATTACCTCGTCCGGGCCCTGAAATTGGAAGACAGCGCCAGCGGCTCTTATTACAACCTCAGCCAAGCCGCCTTCCTTCAGCCGGTTGTGGAACCCCTCTCGGGAACGATTGCCCGCGCCGGACAGGCCCACCCGGCCCCGCCCCGGGCGGAGCCGGGACCGGGGGCAAGCCCCGCTCCGCTCAGAATACAATCCGCAGCCCGGCCCGGATGAGCAGCCGGTCCAGGTCGCGCGAGTCATCCGACCACATATAGCGCGCGTCGCTGAACAGGCCCAGCTTCGGATTCAGCCGGAGGTCCACGCCCACGCCGGCGTCGTACATCCATTGCCAAACCGGACTCATACCGCGCCCGCCACCGCCGAAAATATAAGGCGCCAGGCTGAGGGAATCGATGGGCGCGCGCAAAACCAGATGGCCCGCCACATCATCCACCAGGTTCAGCGAACTGGGTTTGGAGGACATGTTAAAATCGACGCTGGCGCCCAGGTAACGGGTGAAGAAATAATTCAAGCCCGCGCCTCCGCCCCAGTAGCCATTGTGGCGTAGATTGGTGTCGAAGAGATTCTCGATGCCCCGCTCGCCTCCATTGAAGCTGCCAAATAAATCCAGCGACAACTCCTGCTTGGCAAAGCGAGGCCCGCTCGACTTCAGCGTCATGCGTTCGTTCAACCAATCCGACGAGTCCTGCGCCGCTTGCAGCGAGGCTGCGGCCATCGCGATGGTGGCGGCGGTTCCGGCGATTTTGAGCAATTTCATAGAATTTGTATCTCTTGTTTATCCCTTCCCGGGTTGATGCCTGGTTGGTGTGGGATGCGAATTGCCCCTCCGGTGAAGTCCCGCGAAGGTCACCCCAAATCCCAGCACTCCTTTGTGGAAGACCGTAACGGCGTATCGCCCGGAAGCCTATAGGGTCTTTTGCTCTGAGAAAGCCCGCCTGGCGGGCGCGTCAGCGGTTTGGGCCGGGCTCGTCGGCGCCTTCTCGCGGCGGCCTGGCTCGTCCGAACAACCTGCCTAAGAGGTTCTGGGCAAGCACCGCCTCGACCACCGGGCGGTAGTGGCGGTAGGTTCGCCACCAACTCAACGCGGCGCCAGCCATGCCCAGCCAGCCGCGCCTTCGCTTCTCGCGCTTTTTGCGAAACACCAGATTGCCGAGCGCGCCCAAAAGCGGCGCCCACGCGAGCAGCGGGTTGGCCGCTTTCAAAAATTCGAGTTTGCGCCGGACTCGTGCCGTGTACAGCCGCAGGTTTTGCGCCTCCAGGCGCAGCGTCTCGCGATAAATTTCGCTTTCCGCGGCCAGGACCGCTTTGCGCTCGCGCAGATCCTTCAATCCCAGGAGTCGAGGCATGCCCGGTCTTTTTTCAGTTGTGCCAGACTTTCAGAAAAAGGCTCGTGATCCAGCAGAGACCGGACCGCCAGCCAGGCGCCCACCGCCGCCAGCGCGTACAAAATGGTGAATCCCGCGGCGGCGTACACCCGGTAATCCTCGGGCACCAACAACAGAATCGTCGCCGTCAACAGCACGACGGTCATCATCACGAAGAAGATCAGCCCCACCGCCCAGACCAGCAACTCCACCAGTCGCGCCCGCTCCTCCTGCCACTCCAGCTTGAGCAGCTCCCCGCGGTTCACCAGCGCGCCGAAAGCGGTGCGCCCGAGTCTCCCCAACAACGTCGTGAATCCCGGCAAACGATGACCCGGCTCGGCTTCCATCTATTTCCGGTTGACCAGCACCCCGAGCAGGAGGCCAATGCCGAAAGCCACGCCTACGGATTGGTAGGGATTCTCGCGAATCAACCGGTCTGTCGCCCGGGCGCCCTCGCGAGCCCGGTTCTCCAGCTTGTGCCGCGTGTCCCGGGCGATCTCAAGCGCCGTCGCCAGCCGCTCGCGCGCGGCCACGCCGCGCTCGCTCAAATCCTTCGCGCCCGCCCGCAACAGCGCTTCGCCGTCCCGGACCACCGCCTGCAAATCCGCCAGAAGCTTCTCGGTGGAAGTCTGGATTTCTTCCGTTGATCTGGTTTCCATAGTGTCAATGTAAAGCCATTATTGTTCAAAGGCAAGGTAGGTTTGCGCCCCAACAATTCGCTTTCCGGCCTGCCGCACCTTCACCCCGCGTGGTGCGCTTAACCAGCCGAAGAAGCCGCGTCGCCCCGTGGTTCATCCCGCCGGCGCGTGGCGGAATCACCAGCGCAACCGGTAATAACGTTGCGGCGAGGCGTCCGATTCGCTGTCGAGGCAGACGCCCCGAGCCTCCAAATTGATGAAATTTGTCAGCGGCGTCCACTGCGTCAAATTCGTCGAGGCCTCCATGGAGTAGTAGCGCCCCACGGCCGCCGCAAAGGGGATGCGAACCACCCCGTTGGACACTGTGAGTCCGTCGTCCAGCGACAGCGGACCCGGCGGGTTGGTGCAAATGAGAAAAATGGGAGCGCTCGTGACCGCCCCGCTGAGGTTCGTGATCACCACCGTGTGGTAGCCGAATTGAGCCGCCTGCGCGTTGGCCCGGGTAAAGGAACTCGCGGTGGCCGAGGCGATATTCGCGCCGTTCAACCGCCATTGATACCGCAAGGGCGTGGTGCCGCCCGCGGTGACCGTGAAGGTGGCGCTCTGCCCGATGCCGATCCGCGCGGTGAATGGCTGGCTCAAGACGGCCGGCGGGATCGGGGGCGCGAACACTCCCAGGTGGTTTCCATTGACCCGTTGCACGCCGCCGCTGGGCCGGTTCAACAGCACCCCGCCGCCGTTCTCCAATTTCGCCAGCGCGGTCGAGCCGCCACCGTCCAAATTAAGCCCCTGCCACGCTCCCAGCCGCAGCAGCCACTGGCCCGTCTCGTACAGGGTGGCCCCGTCGCTCCAACCGGCCCGCCGCCCGTCGATCACCATCAGGATCAAATACCGCCCATTCGCGGAGATGCCGACCGCGCTGCGCGGATTCTGGTTGCAAAAATCCGTGACGCAGTCGGCCTTCTGCGGAACGCCGTTGATCAGAATCCGATCCGACCCGCTCACCGCGGTCCAGACATTCGCGTAGCTGGCCAGACTCGAGGTGACCAGGCTGGCCTGGTTGCTCCGCGTGATCACCAACGAGAGCGGGC
>JBDHQH010000168.1:0-6587 GCA_039806935.1 Verrucomicrobiota bacterium | reverse complement strand
CAACCTTCTGGTGGCGTTCTCCTTCTCCGCTTGAACTCGGGGCCAGATATTTCTACCCGCAGTGCCCGCAGCCTCGTGCTTGAGTTTGTTGGCGATTTTGGTTATTTAAGCCGGACTGATGAACAGACCCTTCGCAACTGTCATCCTCGCCGGCGGCAAAGGCACCCGCATGGGTTCGTCGGAAAAGCACAAGGTTTGTTTCGAGGTGCTGGGCGCGCCGGTCATCACCCGCGCTCTGGAAACCTACACCGTCTGCGGCTCGAGCTTTAATGTCATTGTGGTAGGCATGATGGCCGAGAGCGTCATGAGCGCCGTCGCCGGGCGGTTTCCCGGCACGGCTTTCGCCTACCAGGACCGGCAGCTCGGGACAGGCGATGCCGCGCGGAAGGGCGCTGAGATCCTCGAACGCCTCGGCTTCGCCGGCGACGTGCTGGTCGTGGCGGGCGACAAGGTGATCACGCCGCAGGCGATCCGGCAATTGCTGAGAACGCATGTTCAGGGCGAGGCGGATGTGACGATGGCGACGGCCAAACGTCCGGCGAATTCCAGCTCGGGATTGATTCTGAAAAACGGGCGGGGACATATCGTGGGCATTCTCGAGGAGGCCGAGCGACGGCGGTTGCTGGCATTGACGGCGCTGGGGGAGCGTTTCAAGACGGTGGAACGCCTGGATCGCGCGGAGGTCGAGAGAATCATCTCCGTCGAAGGCGGCGAGCGCGCCGGGCGAGGCTTGCTGGCGGAACTGGCGGTGCAAACTTCCGGGGAAAATCCCCTCGAACGGGAGGAATTCGAGCGCGCTTTCAGCCGCGCCGAGCGCGCGGGGGCGCTCGAAATTGGGGATTGCCGCTGGCCGGCGCGCGAGTTGCTCGAGCGGTTCGACCAGGTGAATCTCTCGACCTACCTTTTTCGCGCTCCGGTGCTGCAGGCGGCGCTGGGCCGGCTCAAGTCGGCGCGGCCGAGTCAGGAGGAATACCTGACGGATGTGTTTGGGCTGCTGACCCAGACCAAGCCCCCGGCCCGGGTGTTGGGCTGCGAAATCACCGATGCCCGCGAGCTCATGGCGTTCAACAACCCGCAGGAACTGCTGGCGATCGAGGAAGTTTGCCGTGAGCGCGAGGGAATGGCCGCGCCACCCCTTTCGGGGGCCGGGGACGCCCTGGCTACCGCCACCCAATGGGAGGCGATGCTGACCTCGCCCTCGGCGGCGGCGAGGCGATTTTTGCGGAGTTGCTATGGCGAGGAGGCGCCGATCCCCTCGCTGCGGGAGGTGGTGCGCGGCTTCGCGCAACGCTATGGCGCCGCGCGTCCCTTCGCGCTGGTGCGTTCGCCCGGGCGCATCAACCTGATGGGCCGGCACATCGATCACCAGGGCGGCAGCGTGAACGTGATGGCCATCAACCGCGAGATCCTCGTGGCCGCGGCGCCCCGGACGGATGATCACGTGCGCATGTCGAATCTGGCGGAGGACCGGTTTGGGGAGCAGGAGTTTTGCATCGCCGATTTGGTGGCGCGCTTGAATTGGGATGATTGGCAGCGGGTCATCGACGGTCCGCGGCTGCAACGGCTCCTCGAAGCGGCCCGCGGCGATTGGGCCAATTACATCAAAGCGTCTGTCCTGCGTTTGCAGGAGCAGTTTCGTGACCGGCGGCTGCGGGGTTTTGATCTGGTGGTGAACGGGCAGATCCCGATGGGCGCCGGGCTGAGCTCCTCCTCGGCGCTGGTGGTGGCCGCCGCGGAAATGGTCAGCCTGTTCAACGCCCTGCCCGTCAGCGCGCGGCGGTTAGTCAGCCTGTGCGGCGAGGGCGAATGGTTCGTGGGCACCCGCGGCGGCGCCGCCGACCACGCGGCGATCAAACTCTCGCGCCGCGGCTGCGTCACCCGGGTCGGTTTTTTCCCGTTTCGAGTCGAGGATTCCGCGCCGTTTTTTCCCGATCACGATCTGGTGGTGTGCAACTCGGGCCTGTACGCCGGCAAATCCGGCACCGCCCGCAACCTGTTTAACGCCAAGGTGACCGCCTATCACATTGGGCGGGTCTGGTTCAAGCTGCTGCGTCCGGAACTTGCCGGCCGGATCGAGCATCTGCGCGACATCGACGCGCGGCGCCTGGGGCTGTCGCGCGCCGAATTCGCGGCGACTCTCGAGCGGTTGCCCGCGAAAATTACCCGGCGACAGGTGCGCGAATCTTTCACGCAGATCGCGGAGGCCGAGCGCGAGCGGCTCGAGCGGCTGTTTGCCACCCATGAAACGCAAGCCTACCCGGTGCGGGGCGTCGTGCTCTTCGGCCTCGCGGAAATGGCCCGGGCGCGGCAATGCCTGGATTTGCTGAAAAAAGGGGACGCCGCCGCTCTCGGGCGCCTGATGCGATCCTCGCACGATGGCGACCGCGTCTCGCGGCTGTCGAGCGGCGGGAAATGGCGGCGGTTAAGCGCGGCCAGCGCCGAGGCCCTGGGCGGAAAGCTGACCGCGAAGATGGATTTGGCGAGGACGCCGGGCCAATACGGCTGCAGTCTGCCCGAGCTGGATCGGATCGCGGATCTCGCGGCGGCCGCGCCCGGCGTTCGCGGCGCGCAGATGGCCGGCGCCGGCCTGGGTGGCTGCGTCATGGTGCTGGCGCGCCAGGCGCACTCGAGGGAATTGATCGAGAGCCTCGCCGCGCGGGACATCAAAGCCGAGCGGTTCCGGCCAATCGCCGGCGCGGGAAACCTGCGATTAATGTAGCCATCAGGTGCGGACGCCTGGCCGGGACGTCCTCGCCGGATTTTTCGCCGCGCGAAAGCGAGCGATTGGTGAGAATTTCATTGACCGGCCCCGCCATTCGCGCCTATACAGAGGTATGCTCGGTTTCCGTGTATTTTTTCTTCGCCCGCGGCTCCGTCTCAACATTTTACACCTCTGGTGGATGTCCCTCGTGGGCGCCGCACCGGCGTTCGCGGCGAGCCTCGCTTTTCTCTCTCCCGAAGGGGCGCCGCGGATCATTCAGGACGAGGCCGTGAACGAGCCCGCCGCCGCCCTGGAGGCCCTGGCGCGGGCGCCGGCTTACGGGGCCAGCTCGGCGATCCCCCACGGGACGCGCGTGCTCGCTTATTCCCAGGCGCAAGGCGAGGCGATCGTCGAGTTCTCCGGGGAGATTTTGAGCGAGGGACTGGATGATTTGCGCCTGGAAGCCATGGCCGCCCAAGCCCGCCTCACCCTGGCGCCGTTTGGCGTGTCCGGCGGAATCCGGCTGCAAACGGCGGGCCGGTTACTGAGTGATTATCTGCCGTCCAAGCCCCGCGAGGCGGCGTCGGCGCGGGTGGCGCCGCTGGCCGCCGCGCCGGCGGCCGGAGGGGCGCTCGCGGGCAAAAGCATCAGTCTCTCACCCGGCCATGGGAAGGTCTGGACTGGCAGTTCCTATACCTTTGAGCGGCCGGTTTATTGCGCGCCGCTGAATCGTGAGGACGACCACAACGTCGAGGGCATGATTTACTTGAATCAATACCTGGCGCAGGACGGCGCTGTGACCAAGGTGTATCGCTGTCTGGACAAGAATTACGGCACCCACACGCCGAGCGGCGAACCCTGGTGGCGGATTTCCTCCAGCTACTGGCTCAAGCTCCAAGGCTACCCGTGCTCCGTGTATGCCAGTTCCACCGGGGATTGCAACCTCGGCGTCGGGGCCAGCGAAGGCAACGATTCGCTGCGGTCGCGCGGCCTGGCCTCCGACTACGACAAGACCGACATCTACGTCTCGCTGCACAGCAATGGCTTTCAGGGAGACTGCTCGACGGCCTCCTGCCCGAACGGCACCTGCACCTATTACGATACCAGCACAGAACACGCCCCTTGGGGCGCCATCAGCAAAACGCTGGCAAACAAGGTTAACGCCTCCATCCTCAACGCCATCCGCACCCGTTACGGTGACAGCACCTGGATGGATCGCGGCTCCATCGACGCCAACGGCAGCCAGGCCGAGACCCGCATTCCCGATCGCGCCGCCATCCTGATCGAACTGGCCTTCCATGACAGTTGCCTGCGGGACGCGGTTTATTTGCACGATAATTTTTTCAAGTCCACCACCATGTGGGCGGCTTACAAAGGGATTTGCGATTATTTCGGCGTGACGCCCGGCTGGGACTATTACTCATGCGAGCTGGTCAGCGATGACCTTCCGCCGGTTCTCCAGCCCGGCGCCACCGTCACCGCGCGAATCACGATGCGCAACCGCGGGGTGCTCTGGAACGACGCGCGCAATTTCCGCCTCGGCGCCGTCGGCGACTCCGATCCCTTCACCACCACCACGCGTCACAACGTCGGCGGGGAGATCGGGCCGGGACAGACCAAGACCTTCACCCTCACCTTGAAAGCGCCCCTGGTGGAAGGTGTTTACACCACGGACTGGCGCATGATGCGCGAGGGCGCGGGCTGGTTTGGCCCCACTCTGGCGCGAAACATTCTCGTGAGCCGCGACGGCGACACCCAGCCGCCCAGCGTGCCGACCGGCCTGCTCGTCACCGCCCCGGAGCACACCCGGGTGGACCTCCGCTGGAATGCCTCGACGGACAACGTCGGTGTCAGCGGCTACAGGATTTACCGCGATGGCCGCCTGCTGGGCAGCACGAACACCACGGCCTATAGCGACCTGACCACGGCCGCGTGGACCACCTATAGCTACCAGATCGCGGCGTTCGACGCGTCCGGCAACGAATCGGCGCGCAGCCTGGCGGCGCAAATTACCACGCCCGCCCAGCTCGATTTCATCCTCGACAATATAGCCGGAACCGCCAGCGGCGATTGGACGACCGGCACCGCCTCCGCGGACAAATACCTCACCGATTATGTCTTCAAGAGCACCGAGGCGCGGCAGACCGGCTACTTCCGGTGGACGCCGCGAATTCAGCAGCCCGGATTCTACAATCTCTATGTGTGGTATCCGCAGGGGGCGAATCGCTGCACCAACGCCGCCTACACCGTTCAATACGCCGGGGGCGGCGCCGTGGTGCCGGTGAACCAAACCGCTGGCGGCGGCGGCTGGGTCTCCCTGGGCGGCCCGCGCCCGTTTATCAGCGGGTCCAACGGCTGGATCCAGCTTGGGAACGAGAGCGTCGAGCCGGCCAAGGTGGTGATCGCGGACGCCGTGCGGTTTACTTTCGCGGGCGCCTTGCCGTCACTGCCGGCCCTGCAACAGGCGCTTGTCGGAAAACAGATGCGCCTGACCTGGTCCAACCCGTACTGCGTGTTGCAACGCGCCACAAGCCTGACCGGTTCGGAGGCAAATTGGACCGATATGCCCGGCGTCCGCAGCCCCTTCGTCCTCGATACCACCGGCGAGCCCCGGCAATTCTACCGGTTAAGGTATTAAAGAACGGAAACGGACGCCATCCGCTCAGCCAGGGACGCCTGGCTCAAGCGTCCGCGTGTGGCGTGTCGGTTATGGAGAGAGAAGGACGTTTCGGCGAAACGTCCCTGCAAGTGGCCGCTTACTTCCTCCGCAGCCACAAACCAGCCAAGCCCAGACCGACGAGCGCCAGAATGCCCGGCTCGGGTACGATGGTGATGCCCCTGAAGGCCGTGTTCGCCACACCGTTGACGATCGTTGTGACAGTGGAATCCACAACGCTGCCGCCATCCACGATCCGGTCGATCTTGTTGTCCGTGGTGGTGACATAGATCACCGGGTCCGCGCCCGAGAGATCGATTGCCAGACCGCGCGCGCCGACCGTAGCAGAGCGGGACAGCGTGTATTGCAGCGTCCAAGTGCCTCCCGCCAGCTCCCATTTTTGCACGCCGCCGTTGCCGCCCGAAGTGCGGTCGTCCGCGACCCAGGCGTCATTGCCGGAAATGAAGAAATCGTAAGCGCTGGGACCTGCGGTAATGGGAAATCCCGGCAAAAGTGTGGTGGTTTGTCCCGAGGTGGTGGGCAACCCCGAGCCGATTTCCGCAA
Organism: Verrucomicrobiota bacterium; assembly: GCA_039806935.1. Taxonomy (GTDB): domain Bacteria; phylum Verrucomicrobiota; class Verrucomicrobiia; order Limisphaerales; family UBA8199; genus JBDHQH01. The sequence goes on along the minus strand of JBDHQH010000168.1, from coordinate 666 downwards.
CGCCCTGAAAAGCGCCGCTGGCCGAGGTGACGTAGAGTTGGCCGCCAATGCCCCGGGTCACGCGCATGTTGGTTGGGGAACCGCTCGAAATCTGCGTCGCGGCCGCCGCGGCTCCAAAGGGGATGTAATTTACCCCGGCGTTGGCGCTGCTGATCCAGAAGCCGGTGCCATCGACGGAGGTCGCGCTGCGCGTGGCTCCGAACGTGCCGGCGTTGATCGCCGTCGTGGTGTCCACCACCCCGTTCAGATCGATCAAGGCGATGGATCGATTCACGTTATTGGCGGTTTGGCCGCTGGGAGTGGCGGTGCCAGGCGTGGCATTGTAGCCAGCCAGGGTCAGATATTGACCGTTCGCGGTCGTTTGCAGAAACCCTTCCGAGGTGGCGGAACCCTGGATGGTCAACGCCAGATTGTTGCCGCTGGCGGCCGTAGGCAGAGCAATCGTTTGGATAAATACGCCCAACGGGGTGTATTCGTCGAGAAACAGCGCGGTCGCGGTGTTGCCGAGCGACGCCGAGCCGTCGCCGACCCGCGACACCACGACGTTGCCCGGGGTTAAGGCGGCGAGGACAGAGAAACTCAACGAGACCGCGGCGGTTGCGAAAATCAGCTTCTTCATGGTTAGGCTTTCTAAAAATTTCGATTTAAAGCGTAAACCGGGGCGGC
>JBDHQH010000167.1:0-6632 GCA_039806935.1 Verrucomicrobiota bacterium | reverse complement strand
CGAAATGCAGAACGCATCTTAAATACGCAAAGCTCATCCTGAAAACAAGCTCGGAATTCGCCCGCTCGCGCGCTTCGGCGCGTGGTCGTCGGGAGCGCGAAGTCGGGTCGAGCCGCTCGGTTCGAGCGAATTGGATGGTTCGGCGGCCCGGCCTGGCTTAGGCTGCATGACCTATGCAAACCGGGATTATCGCCATTGTCGGCAGGCCGAACGTCGGGAAGTCCGCGTTGTTCAACCGGATCGCCGGACGCCGGATCGCCATTGTGCATGACCAGCCCGGGGTAACGCGGGACCGGGTGACCGCGGAGGCGGAATGGGGCGGACGGCGGTTCACGCTGGTGGATACCGGGGGCATCGGCCTGCTGCGCCGGGAAAAGGCCGAGGACGTCATCACTCGCGCGGCCCTGGAGCAGGTGGAACTGGCGATCGAAGCCGCCACCGCGATCATCCTGGTGGTCAATGTGCAGGAGGGGGTCGTGCCGCTGGATCGCGAGGCGGCCCAGCGCCTGCGGCGGAGCGGCAAGCCAGTGCTGGTGGCGGTGAACAAAGTTGACACCTCAAAGTTTGAGCGTGGAGTGGCTGATTTTGCCGCGCTGGGCTTCGACGCGCTTTTCCCCGTCACCGCGATTCACGGCGAAGGCATTGAGGAGTTGATGACCGCCGTGCTGGCGCGCCTGCCGGTGGCCGCGCCGGAGCCGGGAGTTCCGTCCGCGCCCGAGGGCGAGCCTTTGAGGCTGGCCATCGTGGGACGTCCCAACGTGGGCAAGTCCTCCATTATAAACACCCTTACTCAATCGGAGCGGGTGGTGGTCAGCCCCATTCCCGGCACCACCCGCGATGCTGTCGATGTGCCCTTCGAGGTCGAGAGCGAGGGTCTCAAGGAGCGATATCTGTTGATCGACACCGCCGGCATGCGCAAATCGCGCCGTGTGGATGATTCGATTGAATTCTTCAGCGTGCAACGAGCGGAGGCGTCCATTCAGCGATGTGACATCGCCATTCTGGTGCTCGAAGCGGAGGCGGGCATCACCGAGCAGGATAAAAAGGTGGCGGACAAGATCGTCGAGGCCGGCAAGGCCTGCATCCTGGTGGTGAACAAATGGGATTTGATGGACGCGGTGGTCCGCCAGGCGCGCGAGGAGGAAATCGAGCGGCGCCTGGCCAGGACGAACCGGCGGGGGCCCAAGCTCATGACCACGCTGGCCGAGTTTGGCGAATGGGTGCAGGCGCACTTGTTCTTCCTGGATTATGCGCCGGTGATTTTTACCTCCGCGCATTCGGGATTCAACCTCGACCGGTTGCTCGAGGCGGTGCGCTACGTCGCCAGCCAGTTGCGCCAGCGCGTCCCCACCGCCATCCTCAACCGCGCCTTGCAGGATGCCATCGAGCGCCGGCAGCCGATCAGCGCCCAGGGGCATCGGCTCAAATTCTTCTACGCCACGCAGGTCAGTCAGGCGCCCCCGACTTTCCTGCTGTTTGTGAACCGTAAAGAGCTGCTGTCCGCGCAGTATAACAAATACCTGGGAAATCAGTTGCGGCTTGCTTTCGGGTATGAGGGCTGTCCGATTCGGCTGGTCGCCAGGGCGCGCCCCAAAACCGTCGAACCGGTGCGCAAGGCTCGCCCGGGGCGGCGTCCGGGGGCAGGTCGGCGCGGTGGTTCATCGCGGGTTATTCACCGGCCCCGATGAATCCCGGGCACTGATTTGCCAAAGGGAGAATCTGAGCGAAATTCATCGACAATAACGTTTGCGTAATTTTTTTCAGAATTTCCTTTTCAACCCAATATATGGGGATATGGTTTCAATATTCCCCTACTAATAGGGGTGGCGCAGCCCCGGGGAGGGGCTGGGTTGTTCGAAAAAAATGAATTTAAACACGGTGTGGAGGCCCCTTTTTTCGCCTCGTTCAGCGAGCGTCGGGGCTGTCGATGGCGAGAGGAAAGAGAAATGATAAACGCAACTCAGGACGTGTTATCTAGATCGCGGGTCGGAGGAGGGCGCCGCCGGTTGCCTTCTCGGAAAGCCAAAGCCACCGGCAAACAAGCCTTGCGGGTCGAGCGGTTCTTCAGTGATCCACGCGTCAACCCCTTCGAGCAGGTTGAATGGGAAAAGCGAACGGCGGAGATCACCGACGACAACAATCGAGTCATCTTCCGGCAGGAGAACGTCGAGGTGCCCAAGTCCTGGTCACTCCTGGCCACGAAAGTGGTGGTCTCCAAGTATTTTTACGGGGAACAGAACACTCCAGAGCGCGAGACCTCTGTACGCCAACTCATCCACCGGATCTGCCGCACCATCGCGAACTGGGGAGTGCAGGACGGTTATTTCAGCCGGGAGGACGGCGAGGTTTTTTACGATGAATTGGCCTGGCTGTGCCTGAATCAATACGGAGCTTTCAATTCCCCGGTATGGTTTAACGTGGGTCTCTATCATGAATACCGGGTGGGCAACAGCGCCAGCCGCGGCAACTGGTATTTCAATCGTCGGAGCGGCGAAGCCGAGCGCGCCCGCACGCAATACGAGTATCCGCAGTGCAGCGCCTGCTTCATTCAGTCTGTCGAGGACAACATGGAGTCGATCATGCGTCTGGCTTATAGCGAAGCCATGCTGTTTAAATTCGGATCCGGCACCGGCACCGACTTGACCCCGATTCGAGCCGGTCGGGAAAAGCTCAGCGGCGGTGGGCGCCCCAGCGGCCCCCTCTCATTTCTCAAGGTGTACGATCAGGTCGCCAACGTGGTGAAATCCGGCGGCAAGACCCGGCGCGCGGCCAAGATGAACACCCTGCGCGACTGGCATGGCGACATTGAGGAATTTATCGATGCGAAACAAAAGGAGGAGAGAAAAGCCTGGGCGCTGATCGAACAGGGCTACGACGGCTCCTATAACGGCGACGCCTATGGCAGCGTCATGTATCAAAACGAAAACCTTTCGGTGCGCGTCAGCGATGAGTTCATGCGGGCGGCGCTCGAAGGCCGGGAGTGGTGGACCCGGGCGGTGACCACCGGCAAGCCGCTGGAAAAGAAGGATGCCGGCGCCTTGCTCGAAAAAATCGCGGAGGGCACCTGGGTTTGCGGCGATCCGGGCTTGCAGTACGACGGCGCCATCCAGAAATGGCACACTTGCGCCGGCACGGAGCCGATTCATTCCACCAATCCCTGCTCGGAATACGTTTTCCTGAACAATACCGCCTGCAACCTGGCGTCCTTGAACTTGATGAAGTTTAAGGGCGAGGATGGCGTCTTCGCCGTGGAACGTTTCAAAGCCGCGGTGCGGACCTTCATCACCGCGCAGGAGATTCTGGTGGACAACTCCAGCTATCCGACGCGGGAGATCGCCGAGAACTCGCATCTGTTTCGCACGTTGGGCCTCGGTTACGCCAATCTCGGGTCCTTGATCATGAGCTACGGGCTGCCCTATGACTCGGATGAGGGCCGCGCTCTGGCCGGAGCGCTCACCGCGATCATGACCGGCCACGCGTATCAACAATCAGCGATCCTGGCGGAAGCCATGGGGGCATTCGCCGGCTACCGCGACGCGCGCTGCTCGCAAGTTCCCCAACCCGCGGCTCCGGACAACGTGGATTCCATGCTGCGAGTGATCCAGCAACATCGCGCCGCCGTCGAAGCCATCCAACCGAGCCGGGAATTCGGCTGCCTTCAGAACGAGGCGCGAACGGCTTGGGACGGCGCGCTCGAAGCCGGCCGGCGTTCCGGCTACCGCAACGCTCAGGTAACGGTTCTGGCGCCTACGGGCACCATCGCCTTTCTCATGGATTGCGACACCACCGGCATCGAACCGGACATCGCGCTGGTGAAATACAAATTACTGGCCGGTGGCGGGCTGCTTAAGATTGTGAACCGTACCGTCCCCGAGGGCCTCCGCCGGCTCGGCTATTCCGCTGAACAGATCAAAGCCATCGTAGCGCATGTCGAGAGGTTTGACACTATTGAGGACGTCGAGGAGGGCGGACGGCATCTCGCCAGCGGCCTGCGGCCCGAGCACCTGCGAGTTTTCGATTGCGCCTTTCGTCCGCATCGTGGCCGGCGCAGTATTGAGGCCATGGCGCATCTGCGCATGATGGGGGCGGCTCAGCCGTTTATCAGCGGCGCCATCTCCAAAACCGTCAACATGCCCGGCGACAGCACCGTGGCGGATATTCGCGAGGCGTATGTTCAGGCTTGGCAAATGGGGCTCAAATGCGTGGCCATTTACCGGGACGGATCAAAGCGCTCCCAACCCTTAAGCACGAAACGCGGAGGGGACACCGGCGGATCCGAGGCCGATCCCGTCCGCCTTGAGGCCCGCGTCCAGGAGTTGGAAACTCTTGTGCAGGAGCTCCGGGCGGATGCCGGCAAACCCCTGCGCCGCCGTCTGCCCGATACCCGCAAGGCGGTCACCCATAAATTCGACATCGCCGGCCATGAAGGCTACCTGACCGTTGGATTGTTTGAAAACGGGCAACCGGGCGAACTGTTCATCACGATGGCCAAGGAAGGCTCGACCATCGGCGGCTTGATGGACGGCATCGGAACCCTCACCAGCATGGCTTTGCAATACGGAGTGCCCTTGGACGCGCTGGTGCGTAAATTCGCCCATCAACGATTCGAACCCTCTGGATTCACGCGCAACCCGGAAATCCGCAGTGCCGCCTCGATCACCGATTATGTCTTCCGCTGGATGGCCTGTCAGTTCATCCCCGGCTACCGCGAGTCGAACACCCCGAGCCGCAGCCAGCCGGAATTGGCGATGCCGGGCTTGATTGAGGAGGTGAAAAAAAAGGTAAATCGGCCTGTGCCGGAACTGCCGCTGGCTGATGACACCGATGTGCTGGAGCTGCCGGCCAACAGCAATGGCCACGGAACCGCCCCGCCGACCGCTCCGAAACTCATCAAGACCCTGAGCGATTCCGTCGCGCATTTTCAACTCGACGCTCCAGCCTGCCCGAATTGCGGCCACGTAACCGTTCGCAACGGCGCCTGCTACAAGTGCCTGAACTGCGGCGAAAGCCTGGGTTGCAGTTGATGGCTGCCGAAACCTGAATCCGGGCATTGGCTGGGCAACCAGTTGGTGCAAGTTTCTTCCGGCGCGAGGGGCCGAGATCGGCGGGTGTTTGCGCCAGCGCCATCGTTTGCGGCGGCGGACGCGTGCGGCGGGCTGAATCTTGACGCGGACACACGCGCCGCCTACCTTTGGGCTCATGTTGGGTAAATCCGTCCCGCACGCGTCGTTGATATTCCTCTCGGTGTTTTTTCTGAGTTCCTGGGCGCGGGCGACCATCCTCATGAATCCCTGGGTTCCCGCCTTCCAGGGCATCGCCTATACGACGGCGGAGGCGGATGCGAGCGAGCCGCGGCGGCACAAAGTTTTCGCCTACCGCGTGGATTTGGCGGATCCAGCGGTGGAGTTCTTTTCCACGCCTTCCAATGGCGCGCGGGACAAGGAAACGGACGGGCAAACGACCACCACTTTCGTAAAAACCTACGGCGTTGCCGTAGGAATCAACGCTAATTTTTTCTCTCCAGTCAGCACAGTAGCCAACGAGCCGCGGGAATTGACTGGCCTGGCGATCTCCCGTGGCGAAATCGTGTCCCCGTACGAGAGTTCGAAAGCGGTGGCGTTGCTGGTGACGAAGAACAATCAGGCCAGCATCATCACCTCCGGACTGCAGAGTTATACCAATTACTGGACGGCAGTGGCCGGTTCGGACTACATCCTCATCAACGGGGTGCCACAACTGGCAAATTGCGCCACTGACTTTTGCAACCAAAATCCGCGCAGCGCGGTCGGCATCTCCGCCGGCGGACGCTATTTGATCCTTATGGTGATTGATGGCCGCCAGGCGGGCTGGAGCGACGGCGCTACGTTGTACGAGACCGGGCAATGGCTGTTGCGCCTCGGCGCCTGGCACGGGCTCAACCTGGATGGCGGCGGGTCCTCCGCTCTGGTCAAATTGGAAAGCGGCGCGGGTGTGCTGTTGAATCGGCCCAGCGGCGGCGTGCAGCGGGTGAATGGGAATCATCTCGGGGTTTTCGCTCCTCCCATTGCGCCGATGGTGCTGCTGCCGCCGGGAAACGCCCAACTCGGTTTGGGCCAAAGCGCCACGTTCAGTGTCAATGCCGGCGGCACCACGCCCTTGCGCTATCAATGGCGTTTCAATGGTGCAAACCTCGCGTCAGCCACCCGCAGTTCGTACACTCGAGCCAATGCGCAAGCCAATCAGTTCGGCTATTACACAGTTGTGATTTCCAATTCGAGCGGGTCGGTCACCAGCGCTCCCGCGATGCTGGTCTGCACGAATCCGCCCACCCCTCCTGGACTGCAAACCGGCCTGGCCGTGTCCAACGGGGTGGTTCAAATCCCATTCACAGCGGACGCCGGCCGCCAATACACATTGGAAACTTCCACCAATTTGGCTCACTGGAAGCCGCTGACCAACTTCATTCCCTCGCAAACCGAGGGAACCTGTCTCGACGCGACCCGGGGTGACGAGCCACAACGCTATTATCGGCTGCGTTGGGAACGCTAAATCCAGCGATGAACTCTCTCTGCGTAACGCTCATAATCCTGGCCAAAAACCTCCGTCAACTGCGCCTCTTCCACCGGGATGACGATGTGGTTGAGGTACAGCAC
>JBDHQH010000166.1:0-6757 GCA_039806935.1 Verrucomicrobiota bacterium | reverse complement strand
GTAGGCGTGGGCCAGCGCCAGCATTCGGGCTTCATCGTAAAGATTGCCAATAAAGCAGATGCTGGTGGGAGTTCCGTCCGGATGGAAGCCATTAGGCACGACCACACAGGGGTGGCCGGTGAGGTTGCAATGCAACAGACTGCGGCCGGAAGTCGAGGGCGCGACGAGGACATCCACCTGGTCGAACACCCGGGCGGTCTCCTGAACCAGCAGGTACCGAACTCGTTGCGCCTGGAGGTACTCGACGGCCGGGACAAAGCGGCGTTGGCGGAACGTATTGGGCCAATCGCCGGCGCCCTGCTGTTTGAGCTGGTCTTCCAACCCGCTGCGGGTCAGGCCGTCGAAGGCGGCCGCGGCTTCGGTGGAGAGCAGGAACGAAATGCTCGACAAGGGAAACTCGGGCAGACTCATGGGCAGGAGGCGCGCGCCGAGGGAGCGGAGTACGGCAATGGCGCGGTCGTCGTTGGTTCGGCGCGCGCCGGTCTGGCGCTCGAAATCCGCGGCCAGGAAGCCGATCCGGAGCTTTCGCGGGGTGAGTCGGGCGTCGTAATTGAACGGGGCGTCGAGCACCGAATCGTCGAGGCCATCGGAGCCGCGAATGGCGTCCAGCACGAGCGCGCAATCCTCGACGGTTCGGCAAAGGGGGCCGATTTTGTCCATGGACCAGCTCAGGGTCATAGCTCCGGAGCGGCTGACGCGGCCGTAGGTAGGGCGCAGGCCGGTGACGCCGCAGCGATCGGCGGGCGAGACGATCGAGCCGTAGGTTTCGGTGCCGATCGCGAAGGGCAGCAGGCCGGCGGCGGTGACGGCGGCCGAACCGGCTGAAGAGCCGCTCGAGCCCTGTTGCAAATTCCAGGGATTCCGCGTGCGTCCGCCGAACCAGACATCGCCCATGGCCAGTTCGCCGAGAGTGGTCTTGGCCACCAACACGGCGCCCGCCGCGCGCAGCTTGCGAATGACCGCCGCATCCTCCGTCAACACCCGGCTGGCATAAGGCGCCACGCCCCAGGTGGTGGGCGCTCCGGCGGCGGCCAGCAGATCTTTGGCGCCATACGGGATTCCGTGCAGCGGCCCGCGGTAATGGCCGGATTGGATTTCGCGGTCGGCCTCGCGCGCCTCGCGCAAGGCTCGCTCCTCCAGCAGAGTGACGACGCATTGCAGGCGCGGGCCATGGCGTTTCAGCCGAGCCAGGCACATTTGGACGAGATCCTCCGAGGAGACCCGGCGATGGCGGATCAGCTCGCCCAATTCACGCACCGAGCGGAAGGCGAGATCCTCGAGATTTGCGGGGCGGCCAACCTGCGGCGCCGGGGAGAGGCGGAGCCGCCGGTATTTGGTCTCGAGGCGGGCGCCCGCCGGCAGCGGGTGGAAGACGAGCGCCGGGGGGATGCCATTGGACAAGGGGAAAGCGCGCAGCGCCTCGAAGGTGCGCGCCTGCTCACGCAAACCCGGCAGCAGCATCTCGATTTTGGCGTCGGAGAATTCCAGTCCGATGAGTTTCTCCGCGGACCAGACATCGGCGGCGGTGAGGGGCCCGTCCGCCCGCGCCAGGAAAGCGGCGCCAAGCAGGCTGGCGGCCCAAACGGCCCGGGCGGCGGGGCGGAGAAGCGTTTGCATGGCGGCCACTGTACACCGCGGCGGGCGGGCGGCGAGAACTTTGAGGAATTTCCCAGCGGACAAGTCGCGGCGGGGAATTAAAGATTATTTCAGCGGGCCGTTGACAGCGCCAGGGCGGCTGTCTAGCCTGCCGTGGTAACTTTAACTCGTTATCGAGACATGTTGATCCGAATCAGTTTAATCGTGGCGATTATCGCGGGGCTCGCCGTTGGCGGGCTGAACTTCGTCATGGTCAAGGAAAAGATTACCACGCTGCAAGCCAACCTGGCCGAGCAGACCGCGGGCCGGCAGAAAGCCGAGAGCGAGCTGGCGCGCACCACCAAGGAGCTGAAAACCACCACCGCCGAGTTGAAGACCACCAAGCAGACCTTGGAGGAGACCACCGCCGAGAAAGAAAAGGCGCTGACCGAACTGGCGGCGCAGACCAAGCGCGGCGACAAATTAACGGAAGATTTGGCCAAAACCCGCAAGGAGCGCGACGATGCCCAGGCCGAACTGGCCGCCTACGTCGCCACGGATCTCAAGCCCGAGCAGATCATCAGCATCAAGAATCAATTTAAGAGCCTGAATGACGCGCTGGCAGGCTCGCAGGAGGAGAACAAGCTTCTGGGTCAGAAAATTGTCAAACTGCAGACCGAGCTGGCCGTCTATAAAACTCCCGATTACCAAGTGCCGCTGCCGGCGTCGTTGCGCGGGAAGGTGTTGGTGGCCGATCCGAAATGGAATTTCGTCGTGCTGGATGTCGGCCAGGACCAGGGCGTGCTGGAATACGGCGAGTTGCTGGTGAACCGCAACGGCAAACTGGTCGCCAAGATCAAAGTCCGCACGGTGCGGAAGGACAGCAGCATCGCCAACGTGCTCCCCGGCTGGGAACTGGGCAGCGTGATGGAGGGTGATCAAGTCATCCCGGCTTTTCCGGCCTCCTGAGATGAGAACGTTGAAGGAACTTGGCGGTTTGCTCCTGGTGCTGGCACTGGCGGCGCTGCTCAACGGCTGCGCCTCCACCGCGGACACAAACAATGCCTCCGTCCGGCCCTGGAACAGCCCCAAAGGCTGGGAGACTGGCATTCCCAGCACGATGACCGAAGGCCGGTGAGCGGGCGTTCGTCTCCAACCGGAGACGGACCGCGAAGCCGGCGCCGGCGCGAGAGAATTGATTCACCTCAGAGATTGGTCCTCGGGACTTCGCGCGCGGGCATTCCCCTGACCCCCAACCGCCCGCGAGCCAGACTATCTGGCGATTTGGACACACCGTCGTTCCCGGATGACGGCCACCCGGATCTGGCCGGGGAACTGCATCTGGCTCTCGATCTTGAGGGCCACCGCGCGGGCCAGCAGGTGCGCCTGCTCGTCGCTCACCTCGTCCGGTTGGACAAACACCCGCAGTTCGCGGCCGGCTTGCATGGCGAAGGCCTTTTCGACGCCTGGAAAGGCGGAGGCGATGGCTTCGAGATCGCTTACCCGTTTCAGGTAGGCGGTCAGGTTTTCCGAGCGGGCGCCCGGTCGCGAGGCGCTGACGGCGTCGGCGGCGCTGACCAGAATGCCGAGCGGGCCCTCGGCGGGGACCTCGCCGTGGTGGGAGGCGACTCCGTTCACCACCGACTCGGGTTCGCCGTATTGTTTGATCAGGCTGGCGCCTACGAGGGCGTGCGGCCCCTCGAATTCGTGACTGACGGCCTTGCCGATGTCGTGCAGCAGGCCGGCGCGTTTGGCCAAGCCGGAGTCGAGGCCCAGTTCGGCGGCCATCAAACCCATGAGATGAGCCACCTCGATGGAATGCTGGAGGAGATTTTGGGCGTAACTATGGCGGAAATGCAGGCGGCCCAGGAGCTTGAGGACTTCCGGGTGCAGCGGCGGCAAGCCGAGCTTGGTGACCGCCTCCTGGCCCAGGCGCAGGAGGTTCGTCTCCATGTCCCGGGTGACCCGGGCGACGGTCTCTTCGATTCGCGTCGGGTGGATGCGTCCGTCGGCAATGAGTTGCGCCATGGTTTCCCTGGCGATCTCGCGGCGGACGGGGTCGAAGCCGGAGAGCAGGACTGAGCCGGGCGTGTCATCGATTAGCACCGTGACCCCGGTGGCGGCCTCGAAGGCGCGGATGTTCCGGCCCTCGCGGCCGATGATGCGGCCTTTGATGTCCTCGCCCGCGGGCAGGGCGATGGCGGCGGTGGTGTTTTGAAACGTATGATCGCCGGCGTAGCGCTGGATGGCGATGCTGATGATCCGGCGGGCTTTCTCCTCGGCGGTTGTTTTGGCCTCCTCGCAGATGCTCCGGGAGAGGGCCTCGGCCTCGGCGCGGGCTTGCTCGGCCACATTTTTAAGAAAGGCTTCACGAACCTGGGTTTCGTCCAGCCCGGATAACCGCGCCAACTCCAGGCGGGTCTGGCGCAGCAGTCGGGCGGCTTCCTCCTCGCGCGCGGCCAGGGTGGCGGCGCGTTCCTCGAGCGAGGTTTTTTCGCGCGTCAGGCGGCCCTCGGCCTCCACGATTCGCTGCAATTGCGAGTTGATCAGCGCCTCGCGCTCGGCCAGGCGCCGCTCCAGCTCGAGCCGCTCCGTGCGGCGGGAAGCCAGCGCGTGCTCGGCCTTCTCATGCAGCCGCAGCGCTTCCTGGCTGGCCGCCAGGCGCGCGTCCCGGAGAATGATTTCCGCTTCGCGCCGAGCCTGGTCGAGCAAGGAGGCGGCGGGCAACGATTCGGCGCGGGCGGCGCGCAGTTTGGCCCATTTCTGCCCGGCCCAGTAGGCGACCGCTCCGCTCAGCACCAGGCCGGCGTGCTCTAAAATATTCACCAATGGACTCATGCCTGAGCCGCGCGGTTATGGCTGGACGCAACGCGTCGGCGTTAAAACGCGGGACAACCGGATGTCATGCGCTTCGAGCGGCGCCTCGGGCACGATTTGCTCATCAAAGCCGCAGCCACAAGTGACGCCGCGCGCGCCGCATAATAATCTGTCATAATAACCCTTTCCCCGGCCCAGCCGGCCGCCGCGCAAATCGAAGGCTATCCCAGGCACCAGAATCAAGTCGAGCCGGTTTATCTCCAGGGCGGGGCAGCGGGATCGCGGCTCGCGGATGCCGTAATAACCGGCTTCGAGGTCCTCGACTCCGCGGACCTCGAGCGGGGCATAACGTTGCGTCTCCGGGAGGAACCGGGGCAACCCCACTTGCTTGCCCGCGGCCAGGGCGGTGGAAAGCAGCGGCCAGACGTCGATTTCCCCCGGCAGTGGGGCGAACAAGAGAACCGATCGCGCCTGGTTCCAAAAGTCTTGCGAGAGCAGCAGCGCGCGCGCCCGCGCGCTCAGCGCGGCGGCTTCCGCGGGAGCGAGCGCGGCCACGCGGGCGCGCGCCTCGCGCCGCAATGCGAGCTTGGATGACGGGGGCCACGAGCCGGGGGCGGGGAGAGATTTTTGGAGCATAACGGACCTCAGAGGTTGGGCGTTTCGGGCGGGGCGTTTCTCGCGGCGGCGGACAGCGCGCGCCAGCGATCGAGCCGTTCCTTGATTTTCTTTTCCACTCCCTGTTCGGTCGGTTCGTAGTAACGCCTTTCCGCTCCGAGATAATCCCCCGGAACGAAGTGTCCGGGAAAATCATGCGGAGATTGGCAGCCCTGGCCGTGGCCGAGGCGTTGGGCTCCGCCATAGCTGGCGTCGCGCAGGTGTTTGGGGACGGGCAGGGTGCGCCCGGATTGGACATCCGCCAGCGCGGCGTCGATGGCTTTCACGGTGGTGTTGCTCTTCACCGCGGTGGCGATGTAGATGGCGGCTTCGGCCAGGGGAATGCGCGCCTCCGGCCAGCCGACAAATTCGGCGGCTTGCAACGCCGCGTTGGCCAGCACCAGCGCCATCGGATCCGCCAACCCCACATCCTCGGCGGCGTGGATCACAATCCGCCGGGCGATGAACCGCGGATCTTCGCCCGCGTGAATCATTTTGGCGAGCCAGTAGAGCGCCGCGTCCGGGTCGCTTCCGCGCATCGATTTGATGAAGGCGGAGATGGTGTCGTAATGCGCGTCTTCGTCATCATAGACGACGGCTTTTTTTTGGATGCTCTGCTCGGCCACGGCGAGATCGAGGCGCGCCACGCCGTCCTGATCCGGGGCGGTGGTCAAGGCGGCGATTTCGAGGGCGTTCAACGCCTTGCGCGCATCCCCGTCGGCAATGGTGGCCAGATGGCGCAAGGCTTCGGGCGTCGCCTGAATTTTCAGGAAACCCAGCCCCCGCTCGGCATCGGCCAGGGCGCGTTCGAGCAAGCTCAGCAGATCCTCGACGCCGAGCGGGCGCAGCTCGAAAATTTGCGAGCGGGAAACCAGGGGTGAATTGACGAAAAAAAACGGGTTGTGTGTGGTGGCTCCGATCAGGCGCACGATCCCGGACTCGACATCGGGCAGAAGGACATCCTGCTGGGCCTTGTTGAACCGGTGGATTTCGTCCACGAACAGAATGGTGGAGCGGCCGGTGTTTTCGAGGCGATTGGCGGCTGCGGCGAGCGCCCGGCGCATGTCGGCCACGTTGGATTCGACGCCGCTGAGGCGCTCGAATTTGCCGCTGGTCCGGCGGGCGATGATTTGGGCGAGGGAGGTTTTGCCGGTGCCGGGCGGGCCGTAAAAAATCAGGGATTGGATGCGATCCGCCTCGATGGCGCGGCGCAGGAGGTGGCCAGGGCCGAGCAAGTGCTCCTGGCCGATGAATTCGGAGAGGTGGCGCGGACGCAGGCGCGCGGCCAGTGGCTGGCGGGGCGGCGGGCCGCCCGCGGGGGCTTCGGCTCCGGTTGGGGCGGACGTGAACAAATCATCCCTCGCCATGTTCGCAACATAGCGGGCGGCCGGGCGGGGGAAAACGAAAAAAGCGCAACAAAAAGCCCCGCCAGTGCCGTGTGTAACAGTTCCTTTGAACTTGATTAGAAACAGGTGGAACTCGCCGGGCTGCTTTCGACGTCCAGTAAAGGCCTGTCGGCTACAACCTCGACTCTAGTCCCGTGACTAATTGACTTACGGTTCAAGGACATAGTTTCTAAGCACGCGCATAGGCAGGGCAAAAAACTAAATCGTTGTTCAAAAGAGCGCGCGGACTCAGCCGCTTTCCGGTGACAGCATAGCCCACCCCGAAGCGGGCTCAAGCGAAAAGTTTGGATTTTGCCGCGGCGGGC
>JBDHQH010000024.1:0-36506 GCA_039806935.1 Verrucomicrobiota bacterium | reverse complement strand
CGCGTTTCGTGCTGTGCCGGCCGGGCTTGAACGCCGCCGGGAATCCTGGCCGCGGGGGCGGAGGTCCGCGCCGCCGCCGCGGCTGGTCTCGGGGTTGACGCGGGTGCGCGCTGGCGCGTAGGATGCGCCGGATGCCTACGAAAACGATCATCAAACCCGCGTCGGCAGCGCCGGCGGCGGGGCCTTACAACCATGCGGTGCGCTGCGGCGAGCTGCTGTTTTGCGCCGGCCAGATTCCCGTGGATCCCGCCAGCGGCAACCTGGTGGCGGGCGATATCCGGGCGCAAACGCGGCGGGTGTTGGACAATGTGAAGCTGATTTTGGCCGACCAGAAGCTGACGCTGGGGAACGTGGTCAAGACGACGGTGTTCATGGTGAACCTCGGGGATTTCGGGGCGATGAATGAGGTGTACGCGCAGTATTTCACGGCGGATTTTCCGGCGCGCTCGACGATTCAGGTGGCGGCGCTGCCGAAAGGCGCGCAGGTGGAGATTGAAGTTATCGCGCATTATTGAACGGATTCATCATGGGTTCCGCCGGTTTTCTGTTGATCGGGCTGGCGCTGGGCGTCGCGCTGGGCGGGCTGGCAGGCTGGCTGCTGGGCCGCGGACGCGCGGCGCCGCTGGAGAGCCGGCTCGAGGAGGAATTGCGGCAGCAGGCGGCGCAGCGGGAGGCGGAGCTGGCCCGGGTGCGCGGGGAGCTCGGGGAGGCGGCCAAAGCCCAGGCGGCGGCGGAGGCGGGCCGGGCGGCCGCGGAGCAGGTGTTGAGCGAGCAGCGCGCGCTGCACGAGCGGGCGTTGCGCGAGGCGCGCGAGGCGCAACAAAGGGCCCTCGAAGATCTCAAAGCCGCCTTCAAGGCCCTGAGCGTGGATGCGTTGCGCGAGATTCAGCCGCAGTTTATCGAGCGGGTTTCGGAGTCGGTGGCCAAATTGCAGGAGACCGCCAAGGGTGATCTGGCCCAGCGGCAGCAGGCGATCGCCATCCTGGTCGAGCCGCTGAAGCAGCAGCTCGAGGTCTATCAGAAGCGGCTGCAGCAGGCGGAGAACACCCAGTCCCAAGCGCTGGGCGAGGTGAAGAAGCAGCTCGAAACGCTGGGCCAGCAGAGTCAGGCGCTGGCGCAGGAGACTCAGCAGTTCCGGACGGTGCTCAAATCGAACCAGGCGCGCGGGCGCTGGGGCGAGGAGACGCTGCGCCGGGTGGTCGAGGCGGCCGGGATGAGCGCGCATTGCGACTTCAGCGAGCAAGCCCAAAGCGGCGACGCCAAACCGGATTTGCTGGTGCGCCTGCCGGGCGAGCGGGTGATCATTGTGGACGCCAAGGTGCCGGATTTGGATTTTCTCTCGGCGGTCGAGTCGGCCGACCCGGTCAAGCGGGCCGAGTCGCTGGCGGCGCACGCCGCGAAGCTCAAAGCGACCATCAAGGGGCTGGCCGATCGCGACTACCCGCGGCAATTTCCCAACGCGCTGGATTATGTGGTGTTGTTTGTGCCGGCCGAATCGCTGTTCAGCGCGGCGCTCGAGGGGGATCGCGATTTGATCGTCTGGGCGGCGGCGAAACGGATCCTGGTCGCCACCCCGGCCTCGTTGATCGCGCTGTTGCGCTCGGTGTCGGTGAGCTGGCAGCAACACGCGCAGACCGAGGGGGCGCAGAAGATCGCTGCCGCGGCTACCGAGCTATACAGCCGGGTGACGAAGTTCACCGAGCACTTCGATAAAATTCGCGGGGGGCTCGAGCGCGCCACCTCCGCCTACAATGACGCGGTGGGCAGCTACGACCGGATGGTTCGCCCGAGCGGCGAGCGGCTGGCGGAACTGGGCGGAGGCATCGAGGGCAGGCGGCTGGCGGAAGCGCAGCCGCTGGACCCGGGCCTGCGGTTGCCCCCGGCCCGGCCGATGGCCGACGGCCAGCCCGGGAGCTGATTCAGAAGCGGTCCACGTAGCGCTGCATGGCGGCTTCCTGCCGCTCGATGGATTCCACCAGTTTGAACTGGGTGCGGCAGCGGTCGAGATTGTGGGCCGGCCGATGGATGCGAAAATAGGTGTCGCCGGAGAGGAAATCCGTCAGAAAACGGATGCCGATTTCGAACGTGATCAATTTCCCGGAGAACGCGATGAGTTTCTTTTCGGCCTTGTTCAGGAACTGCCCGGCGGCCGAGAGATAGCCTTCGGCCAGTTTTTTGAACAGCGGCATTTGCATGCGGACCTGGGAGAGGTCGGGTTCATCCTCGAGGGTGGGGCTGGTGGTGGTCCGGACCATGTCGCCGAAATCATAGAGCGCGCAGCCGGGCATGACGGTATCGAGATCGACGATGCACATGGCCTCGCCGGTGACCACGTCGAGCATGACATTGTTGAATTTGGTGTCGTTGTGGGTGATGCGCTCGGGGATGGCGCCACGGGCCATTTCGTTGAGGATCACGTCCACCAGGGGCTCGCGTTTGAGCGCAAAAGCGATTTCCGCGCGGGCATCTTTGGCGCGGTTATAATGGTCCTTTTCGATCGCCGCTTTCAGGGTTTCAAAACGTTTGCGGGTATGGTGAAAGCCGGGGATGGTCTCGACGAGGCGGCCGCCGGGCAGATCCACCAGCAAGGATTGGAATTCGCCGAAGGCCCGGCCGGCCTGATAGGCCTGGTGGGGGGTCTGTACCGCTTCATAGGTCTCGACCCCTTCGACAAAGACAAAGGTCCGCCAGACCTCGCGGTCGCCATTTTGATAAAAGGATTTGCCGTCCCGCGTGGGGATGACGATCAGGGCGCGGCGGGTGGCGTCGCGAAGCCCCTTGTTCTCCTGTTTTTTGCGGATGTGATTGGTGACACGGCTGACGTTTTTCATGACGCCGACCGGGTTGCGAAAGACCTTTTGGTTGAGCTTTTGATGGATGTAGCGCACGCGGGTGCCGCCCTGATCGTAGGTGGCGGTGTAGGTCTCGTTGATATGGCCGATTTTGAGGGTTTCGGCGTGCAGAATCTCGCCATAGATTTGAAATTTCCTGGAAATTTCCCGCAGTTGCTTTTCCTGATAGGCCATAGTCGCTAGTGAGCGGGGATCATGACACAAAAATGGTTGTCATCGCAATTCAGAAATTTTGCAATCAGCGGTTTTCCTTCTGGAAATGAGGGCGGTAGAAGTACACGGTAAATCCAGTCCATGTTGGTGTGGATTGACCGAGATTCATGGCACATTCATCGTCATTGGCGTTGCGGGATCCGGGCGAGTGGCTCGGGGACTGGCATCCGCTGGCCGAGCAGCTTGGCTCGGCCGACGGCTTGATCGCGCTGGGGTCGCTCACGCGCCGGCTGGAACTGCCGGCAGTGCATGACGAGCGCTCGCTGCGCTCATTTTTGCGGCGGTATCACGCGACCATTCTCCTGGGGCTGGAATTGCCGTCCATCCGGCGGGCGCGGCTGCATGCGGCGGCGCACCAGTTTCGCGAGCTGGTGGCCTTCGATTTGTGGCTGGCAAACGATTCGCGGCTGCGTGGTTTCGGCGAGGCAAGCCGGCGCGTGGGCCAGACCCAACTCCAAAAGCTCAGGCCGCTGCGGGACGCCCGGTTGGTGCAAAAATATCTGCGCGCCGTCGAGGGCGGGCGGGCGCACGGCTGGCATACGCTGGTGTATGGGGTGACGTTGGAGGTGTACTCGCTGCCCTTGCGCCAGGGTTTGCTGGGTTACGCTCATCAAACGACCCGCGGCTTCATCTACGCGGCGGCGCGCATGCTGCGGCTGTCCGAGCGGCGTTGCCGGGAGATCTTTGAGGAGCAGTGCGCCGGGCTGCCGCAAAAAGTCGAAGTGATGTTTCCGGAAAAGGTCTCGGTTTGACTTTCTTTCCGGCGCCGGGGCGCGGCTTGGCCCAAATTTTATCTGGCGAGCGCCAAGCGTTTTGGCACCCTCCCGCGCGGGTACATGAAGCTGCACGCGCTTGATATTGGGATTGTGGTGGCCTATTTCCTGGCGGTCATCCTGATTGGCCTCTGGGTTTCGAGGCGCGGGGCCAAGGATTTGGATTCATACTTTCTGGGGGGCAAATCGTTGCCGTGGTATCTGCTGGGCATCTCGGACGCCTCCGGCATGTTCGACATCAGCGGGACCATGTGGATGGTCTATATCCTGTTTGTCTATGGCGCCAAGAGCATCTGGCTGCCGTTTCTCTGGCCGGTTTTCAACCAGATTTTTCTGATGATGTTTTTGAGCGGCTGGCTGCGCCGCTCGAACGTGCTGACCGGGGCGCAGTGGATCGAGACGCGGTTCGGGCGCGGCACGGGGGCGAATCTGGCGCATCTGAGCGTGGTTTTTTTCGCGCTGGTGAACGTGGTGGGCATGCTGGCCTACGCTTTCAAAGGGATTGGCAAATTTGCCGTGGTCATGCTTCCCTGGCAATTCACGGCCAACACCCAGGGGCTGTTCACCAACGAAAACATTTACGCCATGGTCATTCTGGGCCTGACTTCGCTCTACGCCATCAAGGGCGGCATGGTGAGCGTCGTCATCACCGAGGTGATGCAGTTCATCATTCTCACGATCACCTCGATCACCATCGGAGTGATCGCCATCTACAAGGTTTCGCCCGCGATGTTCCACAACTCGATTCCGGCGGGCTGGCTGAATCCGTTCTTCGGCTGGAAACTTGGCATTGATTGGACCGGGATTTTCGACAAGGTGAACGACGCGTTGCGGCAGGACGGCAACGAGTTTTTCATGATCATTTTCGGGCTGATGTTCTTCAAAGGAGTGCTGGCCAGCCTGGCCGGGCCGGCGCCCAACTACGACATGCAACGAATTCTGGCCACGCGAAACCCCCGCGAGGCCTGCATGATGAACGGCATGGTCAATGTGGTGCTCTATTTCCCGCGTTACATGATGATCACCGGCATCACCATCCTCGCGCTGGCCTTTTGCCTGACGGAGTTGCGCGGCATGGACAAACCGGATTTCGAGAAGTTGCTGCCGATCGTGCTGACGCAATACGTTCCGACGGGGGTTGTGGGCTTTTTGCTCGCCGGGCTGATGGCGGCGTTTATGTCGAATTTCGCGGCCACGCTGAACGCCGCGCCGGCCTATATCGTAAACGACATTTACAAGCGCTTCATCAATCCGCACTCGACCGGGCGCCGGGAGGTGGCGCTCAGCCGGCTGGCCTCGCTGGTGGTGCTGGTGATTGGCATCCTGTTTGGTTTGTTCACCACGCGGATCACGGATGTGATGATGTGGATTGTGGGGGCGTTGTATGGCGGCTATGTGATGGCCAACGTGCTTAAGTGGTATTGGTGGCGATTCAATGGCTACGGCTATTTCTGGGGCATGATGTCCGGCATTTTGAGCGCCATGATCGTGCCGTCGGTGGTCCACCAGATCCTCGGCCATGCCGTCAATCCGCTCTACACCTTCCCCATTATTTTCGGAATCTCGGTGGTGGGGTGCATCGCCGGCACGCTGCTGGGCCAGCCCGAGGAGGAGGAAATTCTGAAGCAATTCTACCGCACCGTGAATCCGTGGGGGGCGTGGGGGCCCATCCGGGAAAAAGTGCTGCGCGAGCATCCGGAATTTGAGCCGAATCGGAACTTTGGCAAAGACAGCGTCAACGTGCTCGTGGGCATCGTCTGGCAGCTCTGTCTCACCGCGCTGCCGATTTACCTCGTCTGGCGCGAGTGGCGATGGGTCGGCGGCATCGTGGCCTTGCTGGCGCTCACGAGCTGGTTCCTCAAATTCAACTGGTATGACCGGCTGGAAAAGGCTCCGACTGGGCCAGGCGAAACAACGCCCGCGGGGTCTCGCGCGGGCGCGTAACCAAAGACGACGAAGACATGATGAAAAAACTCGGTTTGAGTCTGGCGGCCTTTGGGCTGCTGCTGTCCGCCGCCTCCGCCGGCGCGGCTGGCGGATTTCAGCACTTCATCACCGCGCGTGACGGGCGCTTGTTCGAGGGCGAGAAACCTTTCCGCTTCATTTCGTTCAATATCCCGAACCTGACCTACACCGAGGATG
Organism: Verrucomicrobiota bacterium; assembly: GCA_039806935.1. Taxonomy (GTDB): domain Bacteria; phylum Verrucomicrobiota; class Verrucomicrobiia; order Limisphaerales; family UBA8199; genus JBDHQH01. The sequence goes on along the minus strand of JBDHQH010000024.1, from coordinate 30,526 downwards.
ACATGCGCTTCGAGCAGCCGAGCAGTTTCCGGCTGCCCACCGCATACGAGATCGACGACGCCCTGGCCACCATCCGCCAGATGGGAGGGCGAGTCGCGCGCACTTATGTGTTGTCCGTGCGCAAAAAAAGTGATCCGCCCGGGATTCCCCGGCACATTCTGGCGCCGGATCAGTTGAACGAAGAGGCGATGGCGCTGCTGGATCGCGCGCTGGACCTGGCCAACCGTCATGGCGCGCGCCTGATCATCCCGTTCATCGATCAAAACAACTGGTGGGGCGGGATCGAGGATTTCGCCGGATTCCGGGGAAAGAGCAGGGACGCGTTTTTTACGGACGCTCAGGTCAAAGCCGATTTCAAGAAACTTCTGCAACTGATTGTAGGGCGCACCAATACCTTCACGGGCGTGCGGTATGCGGAGGACAAAGCTATTCTCGCGTGGGAGTTGGGCAACGAGTTGAAAGCTCCCAAAGACTGGGTATGCGAAATGGCCGCGCATCTCAAAGCTCTCGATGCAAACCACCTGGTGGCCGAGAGCTATTTTACTGATCCCGACAATCCTGGCGTCGATATCGTGCAGGACCATTTGTACCAGGGCGATCCGGTGAGGATGTTGGAGCAGATCCGCTCGAGCGTGGCTCGCAACGCGGGTCGGAAGGTGTATCTGGTGGGCGAGTTCGGGTTCATCAGCACCGAAGGCACGCGCGCGATCATCGACGAAATCATCGCCGATCCCGCTATCGCCGGCGGCCTGCTTTGGTCACTGCGGTTTCATAATGAGGATGGGGGCTATTACTGGCATCACGAGCCTCTTGGAGGGGATTTCTTCAAGGCCTATCATTGGCCTGGCGGACTGGCTGGCGAGGCCTACGACGAAGTTCGCTTCATGGCCATGGTGCGGCGAAAAGCGTTTGAAATTCAGCAGCTTTCGCCTCCGCCATTGACGATCCCCGCGCCGCCGGAGCGCCTCACTGTCACCGACAGCGGAGTGGTCAACTGGCGTGGCGCGACAGGCGCCTCAACCTATGAATTGCAACGGCGTGAGAAGGCCCGGGGCGATTGGCGAACCATCGCTGATCAGTTGGCCGATGATGCCACCCAGTATCACCCGTTGGCGGTGGATGAGTCCGCCGAGCCGGGGCGGGTTTATTATTATCGTTTGCTCGCCCGCAATTCCGGCGGGCTCTCCAAGCCCTCGGCGATTGCCGGTCCAGTCAGCATCCGCTGCCGCGCGCTGGTGGACGAATTGAGCAATCTCTCGCGCGTTTACCGCCACGGCGGGGCGCTCGAACTGCGGTCCAACGATGCCCGGAATTACAAGGAGGATTGTCATCGGCTGCTGGGCCAGCCCGGCGCCTGGGTCGCCTACCACGTCACCGGCAAAATCATGGGCGTGAAAATCTACGCCTTTGGCGAGCAGGGGGAGCCCGGTTTGGAGCTTCGCGCGGGCCACGAGGGCGGGGAGGGCGTCATTTTCGACGCCCAAACCCAGGATTTTTTCGCCGGCCAGGACATGTACAATTTTCGTCACCCGCGCCTGTACCGGCTTGGTCCGGCGTCGGGCGGCGGCTCGGATCTCTTGATCCGCTTCACGAGCGCCACGCAGATCGGGCGGATCGAGATCGAATACCGATGAACCGGCGCTCAGCCGGCGAAGAACTTCCGGATCTCGCGGAGCACCTCGACGAATTGATCGATTTCGGCAGGGGTATTGTAAAAATAGAAACTTGCCCGGGCGGTGGATTCGACGCCGAGCTTGCGCATGAGCGGCTGGGTGCAATGGTGCCCGCCCCGCAGGGCCACGCCACGTTGATCCGCCAGCATGACCACATCATGAGCGTGAACATCCCGTAACAGGAAGCTGACCAGCCCCGCCCGGCCAGCGCGAGGTCCGAAGAGACGGATGCTGGAGCCCAAAGCCGAGAGCTTTTCGTAAGCGTACGCGCCGAGTTCCAGATCGTGAGCCGCAATTTTGTCGCGCCCGATGCTGTCCAGGTAATCCATGGCGGCGCGCAGACCGGCCGCGCCGGAGATGTCCGGCGTGCCCGCCTCGAATCGATAGGGTGGATTTTTCCAGGTGCTGGCCTGGTATTCGACGTTGAGGATCATTTCGCCGCCGCCTTGAAACGGACTCATGGTCTCGAGCACCTCGGAACGGCCGTACAGCGCGCCGATTCCGGTGGGGCCGCACATTTTATGGCCGGAGAGCGCGAGGAAATCGCAGCCGATCTCCCGCACGTCGAGCGGCCGATGCCCGGCGCTCTGGGCGGCGTCCACCAGGGTGGTGATGCCGAGTTTGCGCGCGCGCGCGCAGAGCTCGGCGACCGGATTGATGGTGCCCATCGAGTTGGAGATATGCACGAGAGACAGCAGCTTCACCTCGGGGGTGAGCCACTCCTCCAGGCGGCCGAGATCCAGCAGCCCCTCGTCGCCTGAAACCGGCAGAAACCGCAGCTTGGCGCCCGTGCGCGCGGCCAGCAACTGCCAGGGCACGAGGTTGCTATGATGTTCCATTTCGGTGAGCAGGATCACGTCGCCGGGTTTCAGGCGATCCGATCCCCAGGCGTGGGCGACCAGATTGATGCTCTCGGTGGTGCCACGGGTGAAGATGATCTCCTCCGCGCTGCGGGCGTTGAGAAACGCCGCGGCTCGGGAACGGGCCGCCTCGAAAGCGGCGGTCGCGCGATTGCTCAGTTCATGGATTCCCCGGTGGACATTGGCGTTGTCCCGTTCGTAATAAGCGCGCAAGGTGTCGAGCACCACGCGCGGTTTTTGGCTGGTCGCCGCATTATCAAAATAAATCAAGGGGCGGCCATGCACCTGTTGTTGCAGAATCGGGAAATCCTGGCGCAGCGCGGTCCAATCCGGGCTGGGGGTTTTTCGGGCGGGGCTTTCGACCGGCATGTTCATCGGAACCTCAATTCACATCAGCCCCAGTTGCAGCTTGGCGACTTCGCTCATCATCGCCTGACCCCAGGGAGGATCCCAAACCAGCTCGACCGCCACGTCCTCGATGCCCTCCAGGCTGAGCAGCCGGCTTTGCACATCCTGGGCCAGCATTGGCCCCATGCCGCAGCCGGGGGCGGTCAGGGTCATTTTGATCTCCACGCGGTAGTTGTGGGGAGCTAATTCCGCCAGGTGGCAGTCGTAAATCAAGCCGAGATCCACGATATTTACAGGGATCTCCGGGTCATAGCAGTTGCGGAGTTGATTCCAGATTTCTTTCTCGAGTCCCTCCCGTGAGATGGGCGCTCCAGTGCTGGCAGGTCGCGCTTCAGGCTCTTTGCCGAGCGCGTCGGCATCCTTGTTCTCGATGCGGAACATGTTTCCGTTCACCACCACGGTGTAGGCGCCGCCGAGGGATTGGGTGATGTAGGCCTGTTCGCCTTTCTGCAAGGTCACCACAGTGCCGACGGGCACAATGGCGGCCTGCACGTCCCGGGCCAGGGTGATTGGGTCGCTGTTGTACATAAACTTGATGGCGAATATAACGTACCCGCGCAGGTTTGTCCCCCCGGCGAAGGGGGTGGCCGGCGATTCGGGGTTACGTGTCCTCGGATTCGGTCGAGACCGGTTGGGCGCCTTGTCCTTGGAGCGCCGCAGCCAGCGCGTGCCAGGCCAGGATCGCGCACTTCACTCGCGCGGGAAATTTGTGAACCCCCGCAAAAACCGCCAGCTTGCCGAGGTCGCCGATCACTCGGCCGGTGGTCACCATCTCGTGAACTTGGTCAAAAATCCGGGCGACTTCCGCCCGGGTTTTTCCTTTGAGACCTTCGGTGAGCAGCGAAGCCGAGGCTTTTGAAATACAGCAACCTGAGCCAATGAAACTGAGCTCGCAAACGGTGTCTCCTTCCAGGCGCAGGTAGAGTTTGAGCTGGTCCCCACAGAGCGGGTTGTGCCCCTGACCGGAGCAAGTGGCCTGCGGCAATTCATGAAAATTCCGCGGATGCTTGCAGTGATCGAGGATTACCTGCTGATACAGCTCACCCAACTCATCAAACATATTGATAAATTTAGCCCTGGCCAGATGGAATCCCAGCGCGAAATCCCGCTGGCGCACCCATCCGAAGCGTCCGGCCGCGGTGCTTGGGCGCGTTGGGCTTCAGCCTGGTCAAACTGGATTGGCGATCTGCGGGTTCGCTTCGAGGCGCTCCCAAACCAGGGCGTCCAGTTCCTCCCGCACGGGCGCGCACCGGATGCGCTCGATGATTTCGCCCGCAAAGGCGTGGATTAACATGCGGCGGGCGGTGTCCGCCCCGATCCCGCGGGCGCGCAGGTAGAAGATGGATTCATCGTTAAGCTGCCCCACGGTTGCGCCGTGGGTGCATTTCACATCATCCGCGTAAATCTCCAACTGCGGCTTGGTGTCCACCGTGGCATCCTCCGACAGGAGCAGGTTCTTATTGGTCTGCTTGGCATCGGTCTTTTGGGCGGGCCGGCGGACCAGAATCCGCCCGTGGAACACGCCCTTGGACTTTCCGTCGAGGATGCCGTTGTAATACTCGTGGCTGTTGCAGTGCGGCTGGGCGTGATCCACCACCATGTGATGATCCGCGAGTTGGTCATTTCGCGTGAGATACAGGCCGTTTAGAACGCATTCGATCCCTTCACCCGCCAAAACGGTGCGGATATTATTCCGCGAGAGCCGCGCGCCGGTGGCGACCGAGTGGGCGATCAAATTGGCCGCCCGGCCCAGATGAGCGTGGATCGCCGCGATATGGAAAGAGCCGGGATGTTCATCCTGAAATTTGCAGTGCTCCAGCGTCGCCCCTTCGTCGAGCACCAGTTCCGTGACGGCGTTGGTGAACGAGGCGCTGTCGCCGAGCGTTACGTAATGTTCGATCACCGTGGCCTGCCCGCCGCGGCCGGCGAGCACGATATTTCGCGGTTGCGCGGTGGCGCCGGATTCCCTGGCGCTGGCCACAAACAATAAATGAATGGGCTCGGCGCACCGCTCGCCCGCGCCCACCCGGATGAAGGCGCCATCCTGGAAAAACGCGGTGTTTAGCGCCGTGAGCGGACTTTCTTCGTTCGAAGCGTGCCGCGCAAGATGTGTTTCCAGCTCGGCGGTATTTGAGGCCAGCGCCTCCGCCAGGCTCGTCACCACCAACCCCTCGGCCGGCGCGCCGGGATCGGAAAGCTGCGGCGCATAGTGCCCGTCCAGAAAAACCAGACGCCGGCCCGCCAATCGGCCGAAGGGCAGCCCCGCGATGGTTTCGCGCGTGAGCGCCTCGGTGGCGGGCAATTCGAAGATGGGCCGGAAAGGCAGCTTGGCGATTGGCGCAACATTGGTGAAACGCCAGTCTTCGTCCTGGAGGGTCGGAAAACCGCGTTCGGCAAAGCGCGCCATGCCGGCTTTGCGCAGAGGCAATACCCAAGCGGGGTGGCCGGCGCCTGCTTCAAACCGGCTGAATTTTTCAAGGTGCTTTTCCATTACTGTCAGCATTTTACTCTATGAGCGGGTATTCTTCCACGTCAAACTGCCGCGCGCAAGCGGGCCGGCACTTGACCGGGAGCTTGAATGGCGCGGTGGCCCGCCTCGCGTCTCACGCGTCCATGTCCCGCCACCGGCGCGCCCGCCGCCCGAAAATCCACAGGGCCGCCGTGGCGGCCACCCCGATCATGGCGAAGGGGATCCAGACGTAATGCGGATGGTAGGCGTCCCACAGCATACGCGTGGCGGTGACGGCGTCCATGCCCGTCACCTCCTGGAGCCGGGCCATTGCCTCGACGCGCGGCACTCCCAGGGTCGCCTCGAGCGTCCGCATGTCGCCGTTCCAGGCTTTGCCTGCGCCGAACGGAGTTCGCTCCGCCAGATAACGCAAGGCCAGGCTGGCCTTCTCGCCGAAGCGGCCGTACACAATCCCGGCGATCCAGGAGCCGAGAAATACGCCAATCCCGACCGGGATGTTCACGTAACCGAGGTAGAGACCCTTCTTCCCCGGCGGGGCAATGAGGCCCAGATACTCGCTTTTCTTGGGCCCGGTCGCCATCTCTCCGAGCGAAAAGCAGAGAATCCCCAGCACCAGCACCCATCCGTTCTGCGTCCAGCCGGCGACCAGCACACCCAGGGTGGCCATGCACATGCCGATCAGCATCGCCTCGAGCACGCGCATGCGGCGGGTCAGCCAGGCCATGCCCACCACGCCGAGAATGATAAAGAACGCATTGAAGCTCAGCAGCACCTGTTGCGGAATCATCGGCCCGCGCGCCGTCTCCTCCACCAGCATCTGGCGCGCGCCCGCCGGCAGGAAGCTCAGCGACCGGGCCATCGGCCCGCTGTCCACCCAGTCCGCGATGAAGTTCGGCTGCAAATCCCAGAGCTGGTACATCATCAGCCAGAAACACGACATGATCAGCATGAACGAGAGCAGCCGCGGCTCGATGATGTTGGTGATCGTGCGCCAGAGGACCCGCCCCAGCCCCTCCGTTTGCGAGGCGCCCGAAGGCACGTCCCGGAAGCCAAATAACAACAGGAGGTTGAACGAGGTGAAAACTGCGGATGCCAGGAACAGGTTGCGCCAGGCCTCGGGCGAGTTCACGGGCGCGCCGAACCACCCTTGGAGCAGGAACATCGAAGGCAGGAAATGCCCCACATAAGCGCCGACATTGACGACCCAGTAAAAAATTCCCCAGCCCACCGAGGAGTTCGCCTTGGTCAACTGGTGCGCGAGCGAGCCCTGGATGCTCGGCTTGAAGAAGGCCGTGCCCGTCGCCAGGATCAGGATCCCTCCCAGAAAAGACCAATAGTTGTCCACCCCCGGCAAGTCGCGCAGGAAGGCGATCAGAAGATAGCCCGCCATCATCAGGCTCACCGCGAATCCCAGCGTCCGCTTGTAGCCGAAGCGGTCCGCCAGCCCGCCAGTAACAATCGGCAGGAGTGATTGAAAGATCGCCCACCAGGCGTAGATCGTGCCCTTGTTGGCAGCGGTCAAATGCAGGCCTCCCGGATTATCCACCTGCATAATGTAGATCGGCGCCATTACCCGCAGGTTGTAAAACGCCAGCCGCTCCCACATCTCGACGGTGTTCAAAGTCCAGAAATCCCGCCCGAAACGGGGCGGGGATTTCGCGGCGGACGGCTGCGCGGCGACGGCCTGCTCGGAATTCACGCGCACAGCAAAGCCAATCCGCTGGTTGTTGGCAATCCGCGGTACCGCATCCTTCCCGGGGACGCCCCGGGCGTTTTGGGCTGCCGGGGCCGTCTGGCCCAAAAAGGAAGACCGAGCGGAACAAACTCTGCGGCCGGGTTCGGCAAGTCTGCGTCCTTTTGCGGCTACATCGCAGGACTCGTGGCGCGCCAGCCAGGGAGGCCGTTCCGCAACCGCGCCAGAAGTCCGGAGTAGCGCTCCTCTCCCTGGTGGTTTCGCACTGCCATCGCGAGCGCCTTGCCTTGGCCCACCAAAACCACCAGGCGCCGGCCCCGGGTAATGGCGGTGTAGAATAGGTTGCGCCGCAACATCACGTAATGCTGGGCCGCCACCGGGATGATCACGCCCGGGAACTCCGAGCCTTGGGACTTGTGGATGGTGATCGCGTAGGCCAGCGCCAGCTCGTCCAGTTCGCCGAAGTCGTAGCGCGCCTCGCGGCCGTCGAAGGTGACCACCACCTCGCGCTCCGCCGGATCCACCCGGAGCACTCGCCCGATGTCGCCGTTGAAGACGTTTTTGTCGTAGTCGTTTTCCGTCTGGATGACTTTGTCCCCGGCGCGGAAGCGCCAGCCGAATTTCTCCACGACGGGGTCGTCCGCCCCGCCGGGATTCAGCTCGCGCGCGAGCCGCAGGTTCAATTCGGCGGCGCCGAGCGCCCCGCGGTTCATGGGGGTGAGCACCTGGAGGTCGCGCAGCGGATCGAGCTGAAACCGGGCCGGGATCCGGTGCCGCAACAAGTCAATGATGGTCTCCACGATTCGCCCGGGGGTTTCGCGCTCGATGAAATAGAAATCCGAGTCCGTCTTTCCCTCCGGCAGCTCAGGCATGAGCCCCTGGTTGATCCGGTGCGAGTTGGTGATGATGCGGCTGCGCGCCGCCTGCCGGAACACCTCGACCAGCCGGACCACCGGAGCCACGCCGCTGGCGATGACATCGCGCAGAAATGTGCCGGGGCCCACCGAGGGGAGCTGATCGACATCGCCCGAGAGCAGCAGGCTGCCTTCTGCCGGCAAAGCCCGCAGGAGATTTTGCGCGAGCGGCAGATCGAGCATCGAGGCCTCGTCCACCACCAGCAACTCGCCCGCGAGCGGGCGGGTTTCGTTCCGCAAAAAGCCGCCTCGGCCCGGCTCGACCTCCAGCAGCCGGTGGATGGTTCGCGCCTCGAGACCTGTGGCCTCCGCCAGCCGCTTGGCCGCGCGCCCGGTCGGCGCGCACAGCAGGCACGAGACATTTTTAGCTCGCAGAACTGCCAGGATGGCGTTCAGCAGGGTGGTCTTGCCCACGCCTGGGCCGCCGGTGAGCACCAGCAGGCGGTGGCGCAGCGCCTCCCGGAGCGCCGCGCGCTGGCTCGGCGCCAGCACCTTGCCCGCCTTTTGCTCCCACCAGGCCAGGGCCTTTTCAAAATCAACCGCCGGAAACGACGGCGGCAGCGCCGCCAGCCGGCGGATGCGCGCGGCAATGTCCTCCTCCGCCCGCCTGAGCGATGGTAAAAAAACGAGCGGCTCGCCGACGCTTTGGTCGAGGACCAGCTCTCCCGATGCCAGCGCGCGCTCCAGCGCGCTGTCCAACACCGCCGGAGGCGCGTCCAGCAGCCGGGCGGCCTCTTCCCGCAAGACGCCGGGCGGCAGGGCGCAATGGCCGCGGTTCGTCGCCTCGTACAACACATGCGACAGCCCGGCGGCGGCTCGCATCACGGAATCGTGCGGGATGCCCACCCGCTGGGCGATCTGGTCCGCGGTCTTGAACCCGATCCCGGGAATGTCGCGCGCCAGGCCGTAAGGATCGGCCCGCACCTTGGCGATCGCCTTCTCCCCGTAACATTTGTAAATGCGCGCGGCCCGGCTCGTGCTCACGCCGTGCGAGTGTAGGAAGACCATGATCTCGCGGACGACCTTCTGCTCCTCCCAAGCCGCCTTGATGCGCCGTCTCCGCTCGGGGCCGATACCCTCCACCTGCTCCAGGCGCGCGGACTCTTGTTCGATGATCTCGAAAATCTTCGCGCCGAACCGCTCCACCAGCTTTCGGGCGTAAACCGGACCGATGCCGCGCACCATCCCGCTGCCGAGATACCGCTCGATCCCCTCCCGCGTGGTCGGCGGCACACTCTTGAGCAGGTCGGCGCGAAATTGTCTTCCGAACTGCCGGTCCTGCACCCAGCGGCCCTCCGCCGTCAGCCACTCGCCCGGGTTCGGCGCGGCAATCGGACCCACCACCGTCACCAGTTCCCGGTGGCCGCGGACTTTCACTTGAAGAACCGCGAACCCGGTTTCTTCGTTGGAAAACGTGACCCGCTCGATCAGCCCGGAGAGACTTTCAACCAATGCTGGCGCGGAAGTTTGCAACTTAAGGATTCTATGGAGACCCGGCGGCGATTCAAGCGGATGCCACACAGATTTGGTTTGCGGCGCCAGCGCGGGGTGTACATTGTTACGCGCAACCTGCGCGAGAACATGCGAACGATTCGGAAGCATCGCGGGGTTCTGATCCTGGCCGTCGGCCTGGCGATTCTGCTGGCCGGCGCGGGCTGGGTGACGGCCTCGGTCGGCGGCCCGGGGAAGGGGCCGGCGAGCAACTCCACACCCGGCGCCGACGCGGCCCGGACACTTTCCTTGATCACCGGCGTGGCCATCTCGCCCCTGCTCGGCGCCGGGGCGGTTGGCGCGTATGACTACTGGCGAACGCCGGCGGAGAGCCGCGCCGGGCTGCCGTGGTTTGCGCAGATGTGGTTTTGGCTCCCGGCGCTGGCGGTAGCCGCGCTGGCGGGGATCAAGGACATTCTGGGCGCCGGCGCGCCGAACGCGTTGAAAAAGCCCTTTGACCTGGCGGAAACCCTCGAAAACAAGCTCAGCGGGCTGCTGATCGGCGGAGCGTTTGTGCCGCTCGTCATCTCGGTGTTTCCACAGGCCCCGGGCCTGGCGCCTGAAGCTTTCGCCGGCGCGGGGTTCGCCGCTATACAGCCCGCGACGCTGGGCAACGCTCTGCTGATCCCCCTGGCCCTGGCGGTTTATTTCGTGGTGTGGATGGCCGCGCACGCCATCAACATCCTCATTCTCATCAGTCCCTTCACCACCGTGGACAGTTTGCTCAAGTTGTTCCGCCTGTCAGTGCTCTCGGCGGTGACGGGGATTTCGCTGATCAACCCGTACGCCGGCGCGGCCTTTTCACTCGGGTTAATCCTGGTCTGCTATTTTCTCGCGGGATGGTCGTTCCGGTTGACGGTGTTTGGCACGGTGTTTGGCTGGGACCTGCTGACCCGGCGACGGCGGCGTTTTCAGCCCGGCGGCGAATCCAATCTTTTGTTCACCGCCCGCGCTCTGGAAGGGGCGCCGATCCGCGCCTATGGCCGGCTCCGGCTCCGCCCGGGCGGGGGGTTGGAATTCTCGTATTGCCGGTGGGTTTTCTTCGGCGAGCGCCGTTTCGCATTGCCGGCCGGCCATTACGTGGTGGGGCGAGGCCTGCTCTATCCCGAGATCAGCCGCCGCGAGGGGGACAGGTTTTTCCCATTGTTCGCTCTGTCGCCGCGCTATGGCGGCCATGAGGAGACCCTGGCCCGGGTGTATGAGCTCGAGGGCGTGGTCGAGGTCGGCTGGCGTCGCGGTTTCCAGGCGGTCTGGAGATGGTTGCGGAGCCTGCTGGGGGCGTCCTCGGCCTCGGTTCCGGCTCCGGAGACGGCGCTTTCCCGAACCGCATGATTTTACTTCTTCGGTGGCTGCTGCGCGCGCTTTACCGGTTCAGCGCCTGGAATGTGGAGGTTTTGAGGACGCCCGGCCCGGTGCTGCTGCTGCCCAATCATGTTTCGTGGTGGGACTGGCTGTTGATCGGCGTTTGCCTCGAGGAGGATTGGAAATTCGTCACCTCGAGCACCACCGCCCGGGTTTCCTGGGTTCACCGGCGATTGATGGTGAATCGCCGCACTTTCCCGATTGACATCAACTCGCCCTATGCCGTCCGGCACATGGCCGCGCACCTGCAACAGGGCGGGCGCCTGGTGCTGTTTCCCGAGGGTCGCATCTCCCGCACTGGTTCACTGATGAAGCTCTTCGACGGCACCGGCTTCCTGATTTCCAAGACCCGCGCGAAAGTCATTACCGCTTACCTCCGGGGCGCACGACGCCTGCCGTTTTCCGGCACGCCGATTCGCAAAGCGTGGTTTCCCAGGTTATCGGCGCATTTCAGCGCGGTTCTGGAACCGCCCACGGTGGAGGGCCTTGCCGCCGCGCGGGCGCGCCGCCGCCTCACCAATTGGCTGCGCGACCAGATGATCCGGCAACAGTTTGAAACCGAAATGCGGTTCGGCGCGCGGACCCTGCCGGAGGCGATCCTCGCCGCCGCGCGCCGCGCGCCGGGATTCGGAGTGCTCCAGGATTTGTCGATGAAGGCGCTCTCCTATCGAGCGTTGCTCACCGCGGCCGAGGCGCTGGCGGGGGAATGGGCCGGATTGAAGGGCGGGTCGGCGGCCCGAGTCGGCGTGCTGTTGCCGAACGTTAACGCCCTTCCGGCGACCCTCTTGAGCCTGTGGGCCGCCGGACGGGTTCCGGCGATTTTGAACTTCAGCACCGGCCCGGCGGTGTTGAGCGCCTGCGCGCGGGTCGCCGGCCTCCACCACATCATCACATCCCGCGCCTTTCTGCGCCGGGCCAGGATTGATCTCGAACCGCTCCGGGAGCGGGGTGTCCAGGTGATCTACCTGGAAGACGTGCGGTCCCGGATTTCACGCTGGCGCAAGCTGCGCGCCGCGCTGCGGCAATGGGTTTGGCCCCGCCTGGGTTCGGGCGGCGCCTGGCAGCCGGACGATGCCGCCCTGGTGCTGTTCACGAGCGGCTCGGAGGGCGATCCCAAAGGCGTTGAGCTGACGCACCGCAATGTGCTGGCCAACGTGCGCCAAATGCTGGCGGTCATTGATCTGACCCACCGCGACCGGTTTTTCAACGCCTTGCCGCTGTTCCACAGCTTCGGGCTGACGGTCGGGCTGCTTTTGCCCTTGATCGAGGGGGTGTTTGTCTTTCTCTATCCATCGCCCTTGCATTACCGGGTGGTACCCTCGGCGCTCTACAACCTGGACGCCACGGTATTCTTCGGAACGAACACGTTTCTGGCCGGCTACGCCCGCAAGGCGAATCCGTATGATTTTCGCGCCGTGCGTTACCTGTTCGCGGGCGCCGAAAAGGTTCAGGAGCGCACGGCCGAGCTTTGGAGCCAACGGTTCGGAGTTCGTATTTTGGAAGGCTATGGGGCCACGGAATGCAGCCCGTGCATCAGCGTGAACGTCCCGCTCCAACCCCGTTTCGGCACCGCTGGCCGCTTGCTGCCCGGCCTCGAGCATCGCCTCGAACCGGTCGAAGGCGTGGCGCCGGATCCCTCCTCGCCCGCGCCGGTGGGCCGCCTCCTGGTGCGCGGCCCCAACGTCATGAAAGGCTACGTTAATCCGGAGGCAAACACCCGCTTCCAGGCTCTCGAAGGCTGGTATGACACCGGGGATATTGTGCAGGCGGATGAAGATGGTTTTCTGCGCATTTTGGGAAGGCTTAAACGCTTTGCCAAAATCAGCGGCGAAATGGTCAGCCTTTCGGCCGTCGAGGATGCTCTCACCGGCGGATTCCCGCAATACGGTCCCCGGTTCGCGCTGGCCATCATGTCTAAGCCTGACCCGGAAAAGGGCGAGCGCCTGATCGCCGTGACGAATGAACCCCGACTGCCGCTCGAGGCGCTGCGCCAAATCATTCGTTCTAAAGGTTTTAGCAATCTCGCTGTTCCCCGGGAGGTCGTGGTTCTCGGCGAAATTCCACGGCTGGGCACCGGAAAAACCGATTATCGTGCCCTGGCCCAGCAACTTTCCCAGGCATCTTGAAGTCGTTGCGGCGCAAACGGTTCGGCGGGTTGACCTCTTTCGCCTGCGGCTCTCCAACCGGTGTCACACACCGGTGTTGTCTTTTGCTTCCGGCCAGTACAGAATGCGGCCATGACGACCAGCCTTACGGGCAATCCAAATCCCACCCGGATCGTTTTGGTTGATGATCACCCGATGATTCGGGAGCGCTTGGCGGAGGTGATTCTTCGTGAGCCTGATCTGGAAGTCTGCGGCGAAGCCGAGACCCATCATGAGGCGCTGCAAATCATTGATTCGACAATTCCGGATCTGGTGATCGTCGATCTAACCCTCCGGTTGTCCTACGGACTGGACCTGATCAAAGATCTCCGCGTCCGCCACCCCTGCATCAAGATGTTGGTAATCTCCATGCATGACGAGTCGCTCCACGCGGAACGGGTTATTCGGGCCGGGGCGCGCGGTTACATCACGAAACAGGAAGCCACTCGCAAAATGATGGAGGCTATCCGGACAGTACTGAGCGGCAGCATCTATCTCAGCCGCGGCATGGCTTCCAAGCTGACCGCCAATCTGGCGGGCCACCCACGCTCGCGCAATGGTCTGTGGGTGGATGCGCTGACCGACCGGGAGCTCCGGGTTTTCGAGTTGATCGGCCAGGGACATGGCACCCGGCGAATCGCGACGCTGCTTAAACTCGACATCCGCACAGTGGAAACCTACCGGGCGCGCATTAAAGAGAAGCTGCAACTCAAAGATGCCAATGAACTTATGCAGCACGCCATCCGCTGGGTCGAACGCGGAGCTTGAGGCAACGAGGTGGGCGCCTGTCTTTGCCCAAGTGGTCATTGTAGTGCAAACCACTACAATAAAATCCTGCTTGTCACGGACTGACTTTCCTTCCGAAGGCTGCTAAAACCTGGTCGGTCAAGCATCGCGGCACAGGCGGATGCGCGGAGTGTCCGCTTCGCCAGGGGGCGATGTTTGCGACGATCCGGTGGCGCGGGATGGTGTTGTGGGTCCTTACCACTAGCCCGGTGAAGCTCATGCCTCCCGGCGCCGGATCGTCAACTTCAAGCCGTCGTGCGCGACGATTTCGCGTGGATTTTGAGGTTGTCATCCGGTTTCCAGATGGTATTTTACCCATCTTTTATGAGAGAGAATATACATCCGAAGTACGTGGATTCGGAGATTCGCTGCGCTTGCGGCAATGTCATCAAGACCCGCTCGACGAAGCCGGTGATCATTGTCGGCATCTGCAATACCTGCCACCCTTTCTACACCGGACAGCAGAAATTCGTGGACACGGCCGGGCGGGTGGACAAATTCCAGCAGCGCATGGCCAAGACGCAGGCCGCGCAGGCCGCGGCGGCCACCCGGAAGAAGAAGCGGTAGGTTGATTTCCCCATATCCGCCCGCATGGTTGCACAACCGTTCGGGCGGATTGCTTTTATCCAAGGTGGATCCCCGGGCGTTCCGTTTTTGATCATGGACTTGCGTCCGCACATTGAGAAATTCACCCGGCGCCTGACCGAGGTGGAGGCGGCGTTGAGCGATCCCAAAGCATTTGCCAACGCCGTACGCGCGCAGGAATTGTCCCGAGAGCACGCCCGGCTCAAGAGCCTCGCCGAGACGGGGCAGCGATACCTGAAAACGCTCCAGGATTTACAGGAAAACCGGGAACTCGCCGGCGGTGAACCGCCGGATTCGGAATTGGGCCAAATGGCGCGTGAGGAGGTTGCGCGCCTCGAGGGCGACGAGCAGCTCCTGAAGAAGGAAGTGCTCGTCGGGTTGATTCCTCCCGACCCGGCCGATTCGCGCAACACCATTGTTGAAATCCGCGCGGGCGCGGGCGGTCAGGAGTCCGCCTTATTTGCCGCGGATCTTTACCGGATGTACACCCGCTACGCCGCCGCGCGCGGATGGAAATGCGAAGATCTCGATTCGAGCCCATCAGATCTAGGCGGTTTTAAGGAGATTATTTTTCAAATCACAGGAACGGATGTCTATAAACGGCTGAAGTACGAGAGCGGAGTTCACCGGGTGCAGCGGGTGCCGGCCACCGAGGCCCAAGGCCGCATTCACACCAGCACCTGCACCGTCGCCGTGTTGCCCGAGGCCCAGGAGGTGGACGTGGAATTAAAACCGGGGGATTTGGAGATCACCGTTTGCCGCGCTTCGGGTCCGGGAGGGCAGGGGGTAAACACCACCGATTCGGCGGTGCAAATCGTCCATAAACCGACGGGGTTGATCGTGCGGTGCGCCGACCAGCGCTCGCAGCTCAAAAATCGGCTGCAGGCGATGACGGTGCTGCGGTCGCGCCTGCTCGAGCGGCGGGTCGCCGAGGAGAACGCGAAATACGCGGCGCAGCGCCGAGCCCAGGTCGGCACCGGGGAGCGCAACGAGCGCATCCGCACCTACAATTTTCCGCAAAACCGGGTCACGGATCACCGCGTCGAGCTTACGCTCTATAATCTGCCCGTGGTGCTCGAGGGTGAAATCGATCCGCTGATCGATCCTTTGATGGCGCACGACCTCGATGAACGCATGGCGGCGTTGAAGCTGTGAGGGTGGCCGCGCCGGATTAATCCGGTCGCGCAACATTTCCCGGAAGCTCACGAAAAACACATGATCCAAGGACTCATCTTCGACTGTGACGGCACGCTGGCGGACACCATGCCGCTGCATTGGCGCGCCTGGCAGGTGATTGCCGCCCGGTATTCCATCCGGTTTCCGCAAGACCGTTTTTATTCTCTCGGCGGGGTGCCTTCGCGCGATATCCTCAAGCTGCTGGCCGCCGAGCAGGGCCTCGGATTCGACCACCTGGCGGTGGCCCGCGAAAAAGAGGCCGAGTACCTGCCACTGATCGCGCAAGTTGAGCCGATCAACGCCGTGGTGGGCGTTGCCCGCGCCAACTACGGGAAGTTGCCGATGGCGGTGGCGTCCGGCGGAACCCGGCACGCCATCACTCAAGTCCTGGAGCACCTTGGAATCAAGCATCTATTCCAGGCCATCGTCACCAGCGAAGAAGTGGAGCGGCAGAAGCCCGCGCCCGACATTTTTCTGGAGGCGGCCCGGCGGATCGGAGTGCCGCCGCAATTTTGCCGGGCCTACGAGGACACCGATCTTGGCTTGGAGGCCATTCGCGCCGCAGGCATGGAAGCAGTTGATGTTCGCCAGCGCCTCGGCTCCTGAACCGACCGCCATCCCGGCCTCTCGGTCCGCAGATGGGAATCCCGCGGAGCGCGAGGATGCTTGACCTGCCCGCCAGAAATGAATTCCATCCCGGCAAGGGCCGTCTGATCACGAACCGACCAGCCCGGTCCGATACTTTATGAAATTGCCTTTCGCAACCGTCCTCGCCGCTTCGCTGGCGGTGGTTACCCTCGCCGACTCCGCTGCCGCGGCTCCCCAAAAGGTGCTGGTCGTCACTGTGACGAAGGGGTTCCGTCATTCTTCGATACCCACGGCCGAGAAGGTGCTCGGCCAGTTGGCTCGGGAAAGCGGGGCTTTCGTGGTGGATTACGCGCGGGTCGAGCCAAACGATCCCCAGTTTCGGGGGCCGGACGGCAAACCAAATGCGGTGAAAATTGACGCGGCCATCCAGGCGGTGCTGGCGGAAAAAATGAGTCCCGAGGCGCTCAAACAATATGCTGCCGTGGTGTTCGCCAACACCACCGGGGAGCTTCCCTTGCCGGACAATCAAGCCTTTCTGGATTGGATCAAATCGGGCCGGGGTTTTGTGGGCATGCACTCGGCCACGGACACCTTCCATAATTTTGCGCCGTTCATCGAGATGATCGGCGCCGAGTTTAAGACCCACGGCCCGCAGGTCGGGGTCGAGGCTCGCAACGAGGATCGGGAATGTCCGGCTTGCCGGCATTTGCCGGGTAGTTGGAAGGTTTTTGATGAAATCTACCAATTTAAGAATTTCGACCGCGCCAAGGTGCATGGATTACTGACTCTGGATCAGCACCCGAACGACCGCACCCCGGGCGATTACCCGATCTCGTGGCGCAAGGAATACGGGAAGGGCCGTGTTTTCTACACCTCGCTGGGGCACCGGGAGGATGTTTGGGATCCGGAATATCCGGAGCGCAAAAACCCGAGAGAAGTGGCTGAGGCTTACCAACAGCATATCCTCCAAGGCATACGATGGGCGGTGGGCCTGGAGGAATGGAACGTGCGGGCGACGAAACCCGCGGCGGAGTAGGGAGAGAGTTGAACAGACGGATATCCGCTACGCTTCGCCGGCTTGCTTTCGCGCGGCGGGAACGTCACATTGGGATCTTGATTTAAGCCGCGAACGAGGCGGCCAGATAACATCAGTATGAATCAAAACGACAGCAAGACGGCGGACTTCAACCGGCGGGATTTTCTCAAGAGCGGCTCGCTCGCCAGCATCATGACCTTGTTGGGCGGCGTGGAGTTGATGGCGCAATCCAGCCCGGCGGAAACCGCCGTGGCGGGGCCGAAAGTGAAAGTGGGCGTCATCGGCCTGGGCGGCTGGGGGCGCGAGATCTTGAGCACGCTGGCCCATCTGCCGGAGGCGGAGGTTGCGGTCATCTGCGACACCTATCCCGCGTTTATTCGCCGCGCCTCCAACAACGCTCCCGGGGCAGCCCAAACGGGAGATTATAAGACCATTCTCGAAAACCACGAGATCAAGGCGGTCATCGTGGCCACGCCCACTCACCAGCACAAGGACATCGTGCTGGCGGCCATTCAGGCGGGCAAGCATGTATATTGCGAAGCCCCCATGGCCGGCTCTCTCGAGGATGCCCGCGCCATCGCCGCAGCCGCCAAGGCCAATCAGCACCTGGTTTTCCAGGTGGGATTGCAATATCGCTCCGATCCGCAACGGCACTTTCTGCTGCCGTTCATCCGCTCCGGCGCTATCGGCCGCCCGACCTTTGGCCGCGCCCAGTGGCATCGGAAACAAAGCTGGCGGGCGACTTCGCCGAATCCCGAGCGGGAAAAGGAAATGAACTGGCGGCTCGATAAATCGCTTTCGCTGGGGTTGGTGGGCGAAATGGGAGTGCATCCCATCGACCAGGCGAGCTGGTATTTTAACACCCTCCCAGTCGCGGCTTCGGGTTTTGGGGCCATCCGGTTCTGGTCGGATGGCCGCGATGTTCCCGACACCGTGCAGGCGATCATCGAGTTCCCGAAAGGATTGAATCTGGTGTATGACGCCACGCTGGCCAACTCCTTTGACGCGGAATACGAAACCCTCTACGGGAGCGATGCCGCGGTGATGATGCGTGAGAACAAGGCGTGGATGTTCAAGGAAGTGGATTCGCCGCTCTTGGGCTGGGAGGTTTATGCCGCGAAGGAAACTTTCCATAAAGAGACGGGAATTGTTCTGCGGGCGGGCGCCAGCAAATCCGTGGATGCGGACCAACCGCAGACTGCGGAGCAAAAACTGACCAGCACGCCGCTGGCCTCGTCCTTGACCAACTTTCTCCGCAATTCGGCGGATGTGACCGCCGCGGCGGAGGATTTCGTCGCCAGCTTCGGCGCGGATGATCGGGCGGCCCTGCTGGAGCACCTGGCAGGAGTGGCGCGCCGGCCTTCGGCGGGGTATCTCGAAGGGCTGATTTCCGCGGTCACCGTGATCAAAGCCAACGAAGCCGTCCTGGCTGGCAAACGCATTGAGATCCAGCCCGAGTTATATGAATTAGCTTGATTTTAACATCGTCCAACCGTGCAGATTCGGATGCAACCATAGCGACCATGAAAATGAGAACCACACTGATCCTGACCGCGATCTTAGCCGCAGCAACTTTGCAGGCGGCGGAGACCACGAAATTGAGCGCCACCCAGGGCAGCAAGATTCGTATCGAAGGCACGTCCAACATTCACGACTGGCGGGTCGAGAGCAAGCTCATCGGCGGATCCCTGGAGGTCGGTCCAAACTTTCCACTGAAGCCTGGCCAGGCGGTTGAACCCGGCAAGGTCGAGGTCAAAGGCGAAGCGTTCATCCCCGTGCGCTCGCTCAAGAGTCTCGAGAAGGATGGCCGTCCGTATAGCGACAAGATGGACGAGATCATGTACGAGAAACTCAATACTCCGCGGATTTATTATCGGGTGACCAGCTTGACGTTGAAAGAAGCTGCCAAAAGCGCCAGTGACCCATATTTGTTCGACTCGGAGGGCGAGTTGGCGGTCAACGGGGTGACCAACAAGGTTTCGATGCCGGTGAAGGTCACGCCCTTGCCTGACAGCAAATGGAAGATCGCGGGGGAAACCGCGGTGAAGATGACGGATTTCAAGATCGATCCCCCGGCCCCCGCGATTGCGTTGGGAATGATCAAGACCGGCAACGACGTGAAGCTCCTGTTCGAGTGGATGGTGAAACCCGCGCCGGACGCCGCCAAATAAGCAACCGCTCCAGCCCTTTCGCCAGGCCGGCTTTCCTCTGGAGGGCCGGCCTTGTGGTTGGCCTTCTACCGGAGTTTCTCCGTGATCTCGAGTTGCGCCCGCAGCAACTCGATTTTGCCGTTGAGCGAGCGCAGGGTGAGCCAGCCAACGATGGCCGTGACGGTGATTGCGCTGGCTGGCAACAGGATTTTGTAGCTGCCGGGGCGTGGCAATCCGAGGCAGAATAAGGCCAATCCCGCCATCAAGGGCGCAATGTTCCACCAAAGCATCCGGAGCAAGCGCACCCGTTGATCTTCCAGCCGGCGCAGCGGCAGGAGCATCGCCTGCGCGGAACCCGAAGCTTCCCCAGACGGAAGCTTTCGTCGCACGAGATGGCGGCAAATCAAGCCCGCGCTTAGAATGACCAGCGCGCTGCCCGACCGCGCCAGCGGATGATCAAAAATGAAGAGGTACGCGCTGAAAAACACGATCACCAGCAAGCTGGCGAGAATGCCCGCCCAGTCGCGCCGGACTTTTTCGGGAATGGAGGTTTGATTCATCGGGCTTTTGCAGGGGGGCGGGCCGGATCTGCGGCGGTGAACGGTTCCATACAACCCGGGAGTTTCCCTTTGGCCGCTCTCCTTGACAAGCTCAACAAAGCGGCTTCCGTTTAGTCAATGGGAGGGTTTGTATGCAAGCCGGGGCAACGCCTCCGCAATCGTCGAAGGCTGCTGACGGTTATGGTTTTGGGACTTGCGTTCGGCGGCGCGCGCGCCGAGTTGGCCGCCGTTGGCGACGCCCGGGCCGGGCCACCGCCGCCGGCGCGCCAGGACGAACTGGTTCGCTCGCCCGGAGTGGCGGAAATCGTCCGCCTGGTGCATGCTCAAATGAACACCTCGGTCATCAAGACCTATATTGAAAACTCACCCATCGCCTACAGCCCCACCGCGCGCGAGATCGTTTCGCTCAAGAAGCATGGCATGCCCGAGGATTTGATTTCCGCCATGCTGCGGCGGGGCGCCGCCCTCAAAAAAGCCGCCGCCGCGAGAGCTTCCGCACTGTCGCGGATCTCCCGTCCGCCGGGGGCAAACTCGGGGCCGGATGACGCCTTCGCGCGTTGAGCCTGTCAGTTATCCTCGCGGCCCATTGACAGTTCGGCGTTTCGCGCAAATCATACCGGCATGAGCGACCACATTTATCCCCGCAGTCCCCGGGAAATCATGAACGGCTGGATGCATTTGCCGCGGTTCATCGATAAGATACGGCTGCATTTCGCCGGCCAGTTGCATCCCGATTATCAGGCCAATCTGTGCAAAGGCTTCGACGGCCTGTGGCTCGAGATGGCGGGAGTGAATTCCGATCAGTTCCTCGAAGTGGTGCGCAACAGCATTACTGATGGGCAGGTGTGTGATTGGGTGCGCCGCCATGCCCGACCGGGCGAGGACCTCCGGGCCGCGCACCGCCAACGGATGTTGAATTACCCCAAACCGGACGACGCGGAAACGCTGGCGCGCTTGAAAATGCGCAAGAGCCAAGCCGGGTTGGCTCACCGCGATGACATCCAGAACTTTGTTGATTTCATCGACGCGGACGAGAAGCGGATTTGATCCGCGCAAAGGCTTCGTATTGCCGGGCGAGGGTCTGGCGATCCGGGCTGCCGGCGTGAAGGTAAAACCGGTAGCGGAGAGTCAGCGTCTGCCCGGGCGCCAGAGTAAAATCCCCGGCGCGCGGGGCGGTCCCGGCGGTTTCAAAATCATGCCAGCCAAAAGGGTTGGCGGCAAACAAGCCGTAGTCCCGCACATGCCACCAAGTGGGGTGGCGCAGATTGCCCGGATGATCGAAGATGGCAATCCCGGCGATCTGGCCATTGACCGGGCCCGAATAGTCGCACCATTCCGCCCGCTTTCCCCAGGCCCGGGTGCCCGCGACGCCTGAGCTGAGGAGGATTTTCCCCTCCCCGAGCCCCCCTTTCAGCCGCATGGATTCCGTCACCCGGATCGCCATGGTGCCCTCTTTAGTGTCGCCAAAAATGACCGCGTGGGGAGCCCGCAGCGTAATCTCGAAATCAAAAATGCGGGCGCCTGATGTGTCCGGCGCGTGGAACGTCAGCCTCCGCTCATCAGTGCAGACGGCCTGACCCTCCGGACCTTCCCAGCGATTCTGCGTTTGGATCACGGCCCAATCACCGTGGTTTTCGAGGCGCAACCCGGTTTGCTTGATTTGCCCGGCGCCCGGCGTTTCGGCCCAGAAATCGACGCCGTTGACGCTGCCATGCCCAAACCAAAAGGAGCGTTGATGCGGATGGTCGTGGGCTTCGCCGGGGAAATTTTGCATTGGCCAGTTGCGCGTGAGCGGCATTCCCGCGGGCCCGAGCAGCGGGTAGCAGTAGGGTTTCGCCGCGCCTTTGAAAATATATTCCGTCCACAGGGCGCCATCCATTTCCACCCGCGCGCGATCGTTCAGCGACTTGGCCACCACCCGTGGCGCCGGGCTCCTGGCGGCGGGGTTTTCGTTTTCGCCGGCCGAAATGGCGGATGACCCCGCCATGAACCAAGCGCAAAGAATGAAACCTGCCTGACCGTGAGAGTAGAAGTTCACGAACTCACTGTGGGAAAGTGGGCGGACGGTGTCAACCGCCCATTGTCAAGACGCTTCGACAATGGGTCCGGGTTCCGGGCTAAATCGGTTCGAGCAGGTCCCGTTTGACCCAGCCGGTCTGTCTGTTGTCGGCGGAGATCTGCGCCCAGTCATCTTTGCGGTCCAGGATCAGCACCTCGGCCCCATCATGCAGCCGGAAGGTCTCGTGCGATTCCTCGAGCGGTCCATGCCGGGCGACGGCCTCTTTGGCCACCACAACCGCCGCCGGGCAGGCGCGCGCTTGATACACCGACCATCCCAAAACCACACCAAGCCCGAGTGCCGCCGCCGCGGCGCAGCCGGCCGGGGCTTTCAACCGGCCGGCGAGAGACGGCTTCAGTTCTCGCGCCGCCAGCAGGAGGAGGCACAGCCACCAACACCCGGACGCCCAGGCGGCCCACTCGTTCAGGGTGAACCAGCCGGCGCCGCGCGCGAAAGCGCCGGGCCGCCAGGCGGGGCCCTGAACTTGTTGGCGGACGAACCGCAAATTGGCGGTGATGTCCCGGTCGCGAGGCGCCAGTTGTCCAGCCTTGCGATAGGCGGCTATAGCCTGTCCGAGGTGGCCGGATTTGAACCAGGCATTACCCAGATTAAAATACAAAGCCGGCGAAGCCTTCCCCGACGCCAGCATCTCTTGGTATGCCTTTACGGCTGAGTTGTAATTGCCTTCTTCGTAGAGCCGATTGGCGGCGTCAAAAGGAGTGTTGGCGCCTTCGGTCCCGATGGCGCGGCAGGCGCAAAACAGCATCGTGAGACACCCGGCCAGCAGCCGTATCATACGTCGAGCTCCTGAATGCGCCGCAACGCGGCTTCGACTTGGGGAATTAAGGTCGCCAATTCCTGTCCGGCGCGAACGGGCGAGTATTGGGCGAGATTGCACGCCTGAAACACCTCTTGGATGGCGGCCACGGCGGGTTCGGGAGCTCCCCTGGGTCGAAGGCGCTCCTCCAGAATGGCCTCGGTGATGGCCGCCGCCGGCAAATCCAGGCGCTCGCCAAGATTTTCGCGAACCAGCCGCAGGGTGGTCGAGAAAAAGAGATCCGATTGGTTTTCTTCGGCGAACCTCCGTAAATCCCGCAGCCCCTCCCGGGTGAGCGCGCTCACCATTTTTTTTCGTCGCAAGCCTGGGTTTTTGGCCAGGACGTCCGTGCGTTTGCGCCAGAACACCGTTAGCAGCAAGGCCAGCATCGGCGCGCTCTGGAGAGTGAGAAACCATGGTTGGAAAACCAGGGGAGAACCGATACGGGAGAGCGTTCCCAGGCGAGGTTTGATGTGGATGATGTCCCGTGCGGACGCCGGTTGGGATTCCTGCCGGGCCGCGATCACCGGCACCGCTCCGGAAGGTGCGGGGGTGACGATCAGGGGCACGGCGGGCTGCAAAACGGTCCGATACATTTTCGTTTCGGGATCAAAGAAGGAAAAGGAGAAGGCGGGCACTTCGCTCGCCTCGGTGGATTCCGGCACGATCACCCGCTCAAACGTCTTGCTGCCCTGCCGCGCCAGCGGATCGTCCGGCACGACTTTCGTGGTGGCCGGGTAGGTTTTGAATTTGGCGTCCGGTGGCAATGCCGGGAGTTCAACGGTATCGAACGAGCCGCTGCCGGTAATTTGCACTTTCAACGTAATCGGATCGCCGACGGCCACATTGGTCGGTTGCGCGGAGGCGGTCATCTCAAACTTGCCGATAGCCCCGGAAAAGTGAGCCGGTCGCCCTTCGAGCGGCAAGGCCAGACCCTGAACCGCTTCGGCGGGGGCGGCTATCGAAACGGTGCGCCGTTCGGCGCGATTGAACATTCCGAAGGGATCGAAAAGGTCGCGTCGCCGGTTCGCGGACGGCACCTCCACCGGCACGCTGAGCGTCACCGGCCCGATGGTGAGCCGCCCGGTCTTGATGACTTGCAGCGCCACATCCACCGAGATCATCCGGTAACTGACCGCGCCGATTTGCGCGCCGCGAACCTGGGCTTCCCGCAGGTTGCCGACGTTGAATCCCTCGGCGGGAAAGCCGGTGAGGTGTGGCTGCCCATGCTGGACGCGGCCGTCGATAAAAACCTGGAGTTGAGCGGTGATGGTCTCCCCGAGATAGAGCTCCTTTCGGGGCAGTATCAATCGGGCGAAAGCGAACTCGGCCCCACCGCCGCCAGCTTCCGTCCCGGGATTCTCCACTCTCAAGGTCAACGGCTGGGTGGCGAGTCGTTGACCGCCGGCTTCGGCGCTGATGGACGGGATTTGGTAGTCGCCCGCCTGGCGGGGAGTGAGGAGGTAATTGTAAGTGACGCTGGAGCTGACCTGCCCGTTGATCACGCTAAACTGGCTGGAGGGCCCCAAATACGCGACGGGCAAGTTGCGAAGGGTTGGAATGTCCGGAGCCTGGCTGGGTTGGCCCCCCGAGAATATCAACGAAAGTGTCGCGGTTTCGCCCAGAGCGATCGTGCCGCGGTCGAGTGAAGCGGTGAAAGTGGCCGATCGAGCGGTAGCGCCCCCGAATCCCAAGATGAGACCAACAGCCAAAACCCGCCAAATGAAATCCCATTTGCGGGGGGTGCGATCCATTATGCTGCTTCGGGCCGCCATTAACCAACACGGATCATTGTTGCCATCCGCGAGTGCGGGCGCAAGCAAACGTCCTTGCATGTCACGTAACGTGTTCTAATCGAAGAACGTTGTCATAGACAACCGAACGGCCTCCACGTTCGGGAAAATCCTTCAAGCGGCTCCCGGGCGGCCTCGGAGGTTGGACGGGTAGGGTTCCGAGCCTATGGACGAGGAAATTTTGTTGAGGCAGATTGACTCGCGCCGTTTACATTTGCCTGTTGCTTTGCAAGATCAAACCAAAGCTGAAAACGTCCGGTTGAAAATCCTGGTGGCGGAGGATAGTTCTGATGACGCGCTCCTGTTGGAGCGGGCTTTCAACAAAGCCGCCATCGGGGCGGAAGTGGCGTATGTAACCGACGGCAGCCAGGCGATTGAACGTTTGAAGACGAGGGATGCCGGGGGACGGCTGCCGGATCTGCTGCTGCTGGATTTGAAAATGCCGAATACCAGCGGCTTTGAAGTTCTTGAGTGGCTGCGGTTAAATCCGGAATACGCGGAGGTGAAAGTCATCATTTTGAGCGGTTCAGACCAAAGCTGCGATATGATCCGGGCCAGGGAATTAGGGGCCCGCCATTATCTGATCAAACCGCATCGCCCCGAACAATTGGTTCGGATGGTAAAAGGCCTCGATACGCTCTGGCGCAATCTTAGCCCGCAAACCCTGGGTTCGTAGCGCGGCGAATCAGGTCCGCTCACCGCTTGAGGATCAGCACGCAAGCCCCCTGGCCGGGCAGCGTGAGGGTAATGCGCCCGGAGGAGGGGAGGCGGCCCAGGGCGGAGTGATTGTTTTCTGTGTGCAGCCAGACTCGAGGCCGAGGTGGCAGTCCGTAGGCGCGCGTGTCAAAGGCGATGGCCAGACGCTGGGGGTCGGTCGCGGTATTGGCCAGGGCGATGCCCACCTCCCCGTCGGGCGCCCGCCAGGCGCCGCACACCGCCAAAGGTTCCTCGTGCTCGAACTCCTTGACGCCACCCTGCTGGCCGGCATAGATGGAAAGCCGCGACATCGGGATGACCGCGCGGGGGATTTGCAGCTTTGGGGAGCGCAGGAATGTTCCGTGCTGGAGAAATTTTCGATGTTTGGCGTGGAGCCGGGCGAGGCGAACCACATAGTCGATCTCTTCGCGACGTTCTTCGAGATGGGAGGGAAGGAAATTGGCGATCGTGGGCTGCTGGCCCCAGGCGAAGGCTCGGGCCTGTTCGAGCCGAAATTGCTGGGAGAATTTCCGATCAAGCAGGGCCAACGGCTCCGGAGGCGCGGTGGCCGCCGGCCAGAGTTCATCATAAGGCGGACGGGTTAATGATGAGTAGTTGCCGTAGCTCAGTGCATAGGGATGATAGACGGCGTGGAAAAACGGGATCGGCTCCCAGCCATCGGCCCCGGCGTAGCGCTCCTTGCTGACCTGCAGGCCCAACATCAAGTCCAGATACGGCAACCAGGCCTCTCCGCAGCCTTCGCCGGCGAGTCCCGGAGGGGCGTCGGCGCAGCGGGTTCGAATGTCCCGTTGCAGCTCCTGGAAACCCTCGATCCAGTAAGTGCCGCCGCCGGGAGGATGGGGATGCGCGCGGTCGTAGCAAGCCAGGCTGGTGCAGGCCTGGTCCATGTAGATGCCGTCCACTCCCAGCTCATGAATTGCGGTCGCCGCCAGGGTGGCGTATTCGTTTCGCCACCAGGGCGTGCCCATGCACATGGAGGCGCAGGGATCGCGGGTAAAGCTGTTATAAACTTCGGGACGGATCAGGCCGGCGGCGTTCTTGACGGCGTAAATGTCAGCGGATTTTTCCTTCCAGCTTGCCGTGTTCATGCCCCAGAGCCGCTGGTTCATATAGACCAGCGCGTGAATCCCCTGGCCGTGCGCCGCGGCCAGGGCGTTCGAGAACGGCCCCGCGCCCTCGCGCGGCGGCAGGTATTCCGGAAACCCCGAATCGTACGAGCAGCCGTGCCACCAATGCCAAAAGACACTCACCGGCAGACCGGCGGCTTTTTGCAGCTCCACCGCCGGCGTCAGGACGGCCTCCGACCGGCCCCGGTTCCAAACCCAAAGGGCCGTGTCGGACATCCATCGGGGCGGCAAGCCGCGCTTCAGCCGGCTTTGCGTGGCCCAGGGGCAATTGGTGGCCCAGGCGCGGTATTGCTCCGCGGCGGTGATCCAATCACCCTCAAACACTCCGAGCTCCACCCGGTAGGGCAGTTCCCAATTCCGCGAAGGCGCGGCCGCTGGCAAACCCCGGGCATGCTCCGGGAAATGGGTTGCCTCGCATCCCACCCGGCCGGGCGCGGCCCCGAACACGGCGAAGGCTTTGTTGAAGGCGTTCGTATCATCGCAGGCGAGATACAGGCCCGGGCCGCTCGCCGAATACCAGGCGAGACACTGCATCGAGAGGTAACCCGGATAAGGCCACTCCAGGCGTCGCGGGGCTCCGGTCTCTCCGAACAACAGCGAGCGCGGCGAACTGGACAGTTGCCCCAGCCAAAAAGGCACCGCGAGCCGCTCCTCCTCACGCTTCGCCAGCGGCAGCATCCGCGGGTAGGAAATCTTGGTGATTGCTTCCGCCGGAAGCGCGGTCACCCGCAAGCTCCATCGGGAAAGACTCTCGCCTCGGCCCAAAGTGACCACCGCTTCGATGGCGAACCCGGAGGGCAACCCCTCGAATTCCGACCAGCACAACCGTAGCCCCGAGGCGCCGCCTCCGAGACGCGCCCAGTGGAACCGCTGGGCCTGGCGAGGGGTCAACGCGGCACTGCGATCCGTCAACTGAATTTGCCACAGGTCATTGGCAAGGCTCCCGGATTCGGATTGAATCAAGCTGGCTGCGTCCGGCGCTCCAAATTCCACCAGAGATCCATTCGCCGGATCAAAGGCCAGCCGCAATTGCGGGTTCTCGAGGAGGATTCCGCCCGCGACAGTTCCGGCTGGCGCCCCCAGCAGAGCCAGCCCGACCAGCGCGCTGGCGATGGCTACAGCTTTTTTCGCGCGCAGTTGTGTCGCGGTTGTCGGTTCGCTTCGGCTCATGGGTCAAGGCGGGGTTGCGCCCAACTGCCGGGCCAGTTCGGCCTGGCTGCTGGCCAGAACTTCCTGGTGCAGGGATCGGCCGTGTGAATCCATGGTCACCACTGCCGGGAAGCGCGCCACGGTAAATTCCCAGATGGCTTCGGGAGCGCCAAATTGCTCCATAAAATGTACATGGGGAACCTGTTGGATGCACTCGGCCAATACCTGGGCGGCGCCGCCGATGGCGTGCAGGTACACGCAGCCGAATTCCTTGCAGGCCGCGAGCGTTTTCTCGCCCATGCCGCCCTTGCCAATCACGGCGCGAAGTCCGAAATCGCGGATCACTTGCCATTGATAGGGCTCCTCGCGAATGGAAGTAGTCGGTCCCGCGGCCACACATTTCCATTGCCCGCGCTCGTCCTTGATCACGACCGGGCCGCAGTGATAGAGCACTCCGCCTTGAAAGCTCACGCCCGCGGGCAGCGCGCCGCCTTCGTGCAAATATTTGTGAACGGCGTCCCGCCCGGTGAACAGAGTGCCGGTGACGGCCACTTCGTCGCCCACCTTGAGCGCGCGGATGGCCGCTTCGGGAATAGGAGTAGTCAGTTCGATCATAACTCAATAAAGCCAGGATTGGATTTCGCCTTGCGCGTCCAGCGTGACCCCCTGGCGGCGGAAGGCCCAGCACATATAGCTGACGCTGACAAAGAAGGAGGCCGGAAGGCGGTTGAGCGCGCCGATTTTGGCTCCGAGCAGGGTGGTTTTGCCGCCAAAACCCATGGGGCCAATCCCCAGTTGGTTCGCCGTCTGGACAATGTCTGCCTCCAGTTTTCGCAGTTCAGGTTCGGGATTGAGGTCGTCGAGTTTGCGCAGTAGTTGCTCCTTGGAATGCTCGTAACCGGTGGCGCGGTCGCCGCCAATGCAGACCCCCAGCACGCCCGGGCCGCATCCTTTCCCCTGGGCTTGGAGCACCGCGTCCAAAATCGCCTTGCGGCAGCCGTCCAGGTCGCGATTCGCCCGCAACTTCTCATGGGGCAGCGAATATTGCGCGCCCACGTTTTCGCACCCGCCACCCTTGAGCATCAACCGCACCCGGACTTCGCTTTCCCGATGTTGGTGAAAATGCAGGACCGGGGAACCGGGACCGACGTTGGTGCCATCGTTTTTGCCGGTAAGGGAATCGACGGAGTTCTGCCGCAAAAACCCCTTTTTGGTTGCCAGTTTAACTGCCTCGGCGGCTGTCTCGGCAAACGCGAGCTGGTCAAAACCCACCGGAGCGTCCACGTAAAAAATAATGCTGCCGGTATCCTGGCAAATGGGCTGGGATTTGCGCCGGGCCAACTGGATGTTTTGCTCGATGATTTTCATCGCGCTCGCCGCGATGGTGCCCTGCCGCTCCGCTTCGAGCGAGGCCAGAATCGCGCGATGCACATCGTCCGGGATTTCAGCCGAAGCGCGGCGGATTAGTTCGAGCATAGAGTTCTGAAGCGAATTCATTAGAGTGAATCGTAACGAGGGCCGCGGCGAAGGTCAAAAACTTTGACTTCCACCGGCTGCCGCGGTTAAAGATGGTCTGTGCGTATGAACCTTCGCTTATACCTCGCGTTCGCTCTGGCGCTCGGCTCCCTGCTGGGGAGGAGCAGTCAGGCCGCCTCACCCGGCGCTTTCTCGTTTGTTCAACTTTGCGATCCCCAGCTCGGCTTCACCGATTACGCGGCGGAGTTGAAACGCTTCGAGCAGGCCATCCAACAGATCAACGCATCGGATGCTGAGTTTGTCGTGATCTGCGGTGATCTGGTTCACCACCCCGGCCCCAAAACGTACCGGGATTTTTCGGCGGCGAAGGCCGCGCTGCGGATGCCTTGCTATTACGCTCCGGGCAACCATGACTTGGGCAATGACGCCAAGCCGGCGGCCCTGGAGTTCTATCGTAAAACCATGGGCAAGGACTATTTTTCCTTCGAGCATAAAGACTGCGTGTTTGTGGTGGCGAATTCACAGCTCTGGAAAGCCTCGGTGGCCGGAGAGTCGGAGAAGCATGACGAGTGGTTCAAAACCACGCTGGCCGAGGCGGCAAGAACCGGTCGGCCGATTTTCGTCGTCTGCCATTATCTGCCGTTTGAGAAAGATCCGAGCGAACCGGAGGCGTATTTCAACCTCGCGCCGGCGAAACGGAGGGAGTTGCTTGCGCTCTGCGAAAAATCCGGCGTGGTTGCGATCCTGGCGGGGCATTCACACCAGACGCGAATGCTGGAGTATCACGGCATACAAATTGTGGCTTCGGAAACGACCAGCAGCAATTTCGACAAACGCCCGTTTGGATTTCGGCTCTGGAAAATCGGGGCTGCGCGGCCCTACCAGCATCAGTTTGTGCCGCTGGCCTCCAATGAGAAAGCTCCGTCAGGGAGCGAGCCGTGAGCGCCCGAGGGATGGCGGGCTGAGGGCGGGGGGAAAAATCCTCGGCTTCGACGGGTCGGCCTCGGGCGGCAACGCCGTCATCGCTCGGGGCGCCGGCGTCAGGTCATCCGGGAGCGGTGGCAAGCGTTGAAACCGCTTGAACGCCGCGTTCACCTTCGCCCGAGTGCTAAACCTGGTGGCCATGAGCATCTTTTTTTCGCTGCCGCATCGCGCAACGTGCCGCGGAATGTTTCGCTCCACGCCGAGTTCGCCGGCATCATGGATTGGACGTTGCGCCGGGAGAAATCTTCATTTTATTGCGCGCGGCAGGGCGTTTGGCTGGCTTTTGAAAACAGTTCATACTGTCGCCCATTGGAATCGGGGCGGCTGAACAAGCTGGGAAGTCAAAGTAGCCCATTCAGCCGCCGACTGGCGGCAAGCCAAGAGGGCGCCGGGCCTGGATCACGGGCTGGGGGCAGGACGGGAAGCCGGAGATCCGCTCTGCCAGTGGATCAAACTTGTCTTCAACACTTCGAAAAACTGCCTCCTTGATAATCAGCGACTTACAAAA
>JBDHQH010000165.1:0-6988 GCA_039806935.1 Verrucomicrobiota bacterium | reverse complement strand
GCGGCGGCGCGGACCTCCGCCCCCGCGGCCAGGATTCCCGGCGGCGTTCAAGCCCGGCCGGCACAGCACGAAACGCGCCCGCGGCCCGCGGCTGCGCCCGCGAGGTGAAAAACGAGACGGACCGCCATCCCGTCGCCATTCGGACGTCCGCGCACGTCCCGGCTCCCCCTGCAACCGCCGGCGCAACGCATACTGGGCGGCATGAACGAAACGAGCCCCGCGCCTCGAGACGCCGCGCCGCCGCGCGCCGCCGGCCCGAATCGCAATAAAAAGAGTCACATAAATTCTCTTGCGCGGGTTGGCTTTGGTGTTCATCATTCAACCCGCGCCCGGTTTAGGATGAAAGGAATCTGATGGAAAACTGGAAAAATAAACTGCTCGCGTTCCTGCACGATCCACCCAGCAAGGCATTCAACATTCCCGAACATCAAGAGTTGGCCTGGAAACTCATGCACCAGGCTGAGTTCACCGCCGACGAGGCGGAGAAGTTCAGCAAGGAGCCGGACTGGGCCGCCAGCGCCGCGGACCGCATCCCGATGCCAGCATCGCAGGCCGGCGGCCTGCGCTGTACGTTCGACGGAATACACAACCGCTTCCACCACCCCCTCGGCTCGGGGGACGGAACCAAGGCGTTGACGCTCCCATTTCAGAGTCCGTTTGCCACCAGCGACCTCGCCTTTGAAACCGATGCGAGCATCCAGCCGGTGTTGGCTGGCTTCGGGAACCTGCCGGATGACCTGGCGGACGAGCGGGGGCAACGGTGGCGGGCCCGGTTTTTCGCTCATTGGCGCCTCTGGCAGAAACACGCTGCGGAGCGGGATTACCGCTTCGCTTACCTGCCGGCAGACACCCGGATACCCGATCATACCATTTGGACGCATATCCAGATGGTATCCGCCCTGGCGGGCTGCGAAGATTCCACGGGTTCGACCAGACGTCTCATGCCAGCGTTCCTGAAGTTCCAGCTTGGTCCGGTGCAGGATTTCATCGCGGCGGCCCGCAGCATCCGTGATCTCTGGAGCGGCAGCTATTTGCTTTCCTGGCTGATGGCCACCGGGCTCAAGGCTCTCTCCGCGGAAATTGGCCCTGATGCGGTGATTTATCCCAACCTGCGGGGGCAACCGCTCTTTGACCTGCATTGGCGGCGAGAATTATGGAGCCAGGCCCGCATTGGTGGAATGAGCGTTTGGGAATCATTGGGGTGGGAAAATCGCCAGCTCCTCACCCCCACCCTGCCGAACGTTTTTTTGGCGCTGGCGCCCGCCGCCAGCGCCGCCGACTTGGGCCGGTTGGTGACGAAGGCGATCCAAGACGAGTGGCGGCGCATCGCGCAAGCCGCCTGGTCGGAATGCGAACGAATCGGACTCACCGCCGATGAACCCGGCCTCCGCGCCGAGGCTCGTAAAGGGCGTTTCGACGCCCAAGTGAGCCGCTTCCTCGCCCTCACCTGGCAGGCCAATCCCTGGCCGGAGACCCTCGAGGGCGCCTTGGCTCTCGCCGATGGATTTGACGAGGGAATGCCGATTCAACAGGCTCGCAAAACCGTCCTGTCCGTGGTGGAGATGGCTACCCGAAAGATGCCCGAGGCGCATCGTGACGCGCGATATTACACCGACGACAGCAAAACCCGGTTGAACAATCTCGGCCTTGGCTGGTCAGTAATTCTGGCGTTCAACAGTTGGGCCTTGGATGCCGTTCGCCAAACCCGTCCTTTCGAAGCCGTCAACTCTGGCGGCTGGCAGTCCTCTGTTTTCAACAACAAAGATTCCCTCAATGGACGGGAAGAAGCCGTTGCCGGGGGAAAGGAATGGAGCGCGCGGGCCAAGGCGGCTGATGAGCCTTGGGGCAACCTGTTCAAGAAGGATGACTGGCTGGGCGCCAGCACGTTGGTCAAACGCGTCTGGCATCAGGCTTATTTGAAGAAGGAGCCTTGGAACTTGAAAGCCGGCAAGGGCGATTTTCCGATGCCGAACACCCGCGGCGTCGCCCGCCATGCGCCGGAGGAGGACTGCTCGGACGACGACAGCGCCGCCGATGCGCCAGCGTCGGAAAAGTACTTTGCCGTCCTGGCGCTGGACGGGGACGAGATTGGGAAATGGGTGAGCGGCGAGAAAACTCCGCCGCTTGCCATCCAACTGGCCGATTACCGCGACGACGCGGGCGCGCGCCTCGGCGCGCTGGCTTATTTCAAAAACGAGTCCGATCCGGACGGGCAGGGCGCCCTGCGAACCCGCTTTACCGGATTCCTGGCTGGCCGCCGTCCTCTCTCTCCCGGTTATCATCTGCAGTTCAGCGAGGCGCTCGGCAACTTCGCGCTGCATTGCGCCCACCCGATCGTCGAGGTTTTTGACGGCCGGTTGATCTACGCCGGAGGCGACGACGTCCTGGCCTTACTGCCCGCCGACACTGCCTTGGCGTGCGCGGAGGCGCTGCGCCTGGCGTTTCAAGGTCGGCCGGAATTGAAGGAGTTCCTGC
Organism: Verrucomicrobiota bacterium; assembly: GCA_039806935.1. Lineage (GTDB taxonomy): Bacteria > Verrucomicrobiota > Verrucomicrobiia > Limisphaerales > UBA8199 > JBDHQH01. Next base: position 4,513 of record JBDHQH010000165.1, on the reverse strand, counting down.
GAACCAACGCGATCCGCCTGCGCGACCACCATGAAGCGGAACAGCGACGCGACCGGCAGACGTCACCTTCGGGCTACTATCAAAAGCTGGCCGCCGAAGGTTGCCTGCTGGAGAGCGCCGCGCCTGGCTTCCTCAGCCGGTTGGATCATGCGGACCAGCAGGGCCGCCCGATTCCGCTCCTGGTTCCCGGCCCGGCCGCGGAATGCTCGGTCGGCGTCGCCATCGCCCACTTTAAGGCCCCGTTGCAGGATGTGGTGCGCGCCGCACAAGCCGCCGAGCAGCGCGCCAAAAAGAAGCTTCACCGCGGCTCCGTGGCAGTCACCCTCTTCAAGCGCTCCGGCGAAACGATCGAATGGGGCTGCCAATGGGGCAGCGGGGGGCTGGACCTTTACCGTAGCCTCTCCAAGGCCCTTCAAGACGGGGAATTGAACGCGAAATTCCCCCATCGGGCCGTGGAGTTGCTTAGTCCTTACCTCACGGAGAGAGCGGGCCTGGGCGAGCGCAAACCGCCGGCGGGCCAGACGGCGGGGCAGGTACAGAAGTTCGAGGCCGTCATCGACGACATCGTCCAGCGAGAACTGATAGTAGTTTGCGAACGCCAGCGCGGCGCTGGGTATCAGCATGGAACCGGCGAAACGATCCTCGTCCAGGCAAGGTCGTATCTGGAGAAGTTGGCCGAGGTTCAGGCCCGCAACACTGCCGGGATCCCGGAAGGGCTGGCCGCGGTCAAACTGCGCGCGATGATCGGCCTGTGCCAGACAGTCGCCTTCGCTAACCGAACCGCACGGGAGGAGCAGCCGTGACCCCCGTAAACCCGGGGCGGGGATTCGCCCGGCATGAACCCATCTGCTTATGAACACCATCCTGCTGCAACCGACTGACGTTCTCTTCTTCCGTGATGGGCGGCCTATGTCCGGCGCTTTGGCCGGCCATGGCGCCGCCTGGCCGCTGCCCAATGTCGTCAACGCCGCCTTCCACGCGGCGTTGCACCAGGCCCGGCTCGACGGCGACGGCAGCCATCAGCTCCATCATCACCGGCATGACGGTTTGAACGAGCGGCGCGACCGCAAGTTCGGCTCGTTGACCACCGCCGGGCCGTTTCCGGTCGCGCGCCGCGAAGACTGGTTCTTCCCCCGGCCGGTGGATCTCCAAGACGGCACGCTGCGCCCATCCCTCCTGCCCGCCGCCGCTTCGGACAGTGCGCGCTCCAGCCTGCCGGGCCCGATAAAATACGCCGTCGCCAACCGCCGTCCTCCCAGCAAGGAGGCCGGTGCGAAGCCCTGGCTGGCGCGGGAAGCCTACCAACATTACCTGGCCGGAGCGATTTCAACTCTCAAGGACGGCGAGGCGGTGCGGGACGACGAATTCTCGGACCACGAGCACGCTATCGGCATCGGGATTGATCCCGCCACCGACACCACCGGGCAGGGGGATGCCGAAGGCAAAATCTATTCCGCCCACTACCTCCGGCTGCGGGAGGGGTGGCAGCTTGGCGTGTGCGCCATCGCTGAGGACAAGCACTATCGCCACCCGAAACATGGCGGAGATTTGGTCAAGGCGCTGCTCGATGGCGGTGCGCGACGGATCATCATCGGCGGCCAGCAACGCGTCTGCACTGCGGCCATGCTTCCTCCGTCGGCGCCGCCGCTGCCGGTTGGCCGGATGGGTGACTTCCCTGAGAGAGACGGCAACTTTTTGATCAAGTGGATTCTGCTGAGCCCGGCAGTGTGGCCCGCGATGCTGTCCAATCCGGCGCACAACATTACGCCCCACCCGGGAGGCTGGCTGCCCAATTGGGTGGATCCCAAGACTGGCCGCGTGCTGCTGACCTCAGGGCCCGGCGCAAACAAAGCCAAGCGCAAACAACAAACCCAAGGCGCTGAGATTTCCGCCCGTCTGGTTGCCGCCCTGGTGCCCAAGCCCACCGTGGTCACCGGCTGGGCGCTGGAGCACCAAGCCGCCGGAGAACCGGGCGGCGCGCAAAACGTCCATCTCGCCGTGTCGGCTGGGGCCGTTTATTACTTCGAAGCCCGTTCCGCCGAAGACGCTCGCAAGCTCGCCGCCGCCCTGAACTGGCACGGCGCGGAGGGGAATCCAGCCGCCATCAAGAACCGCCGAAGCACGCTGCTGGGCGAAAAAGGCTTCGGTCTCGGCGTCTGCGGTGGCTGGGAGTTTTTTGAACGTCCAGGGACGTCCGCAACCGCCTAAACCGATCATCCGAAACCCATGATAACACTATGAGCATATCGAAAATCCTCTGCTTGTTCACCCGCACTCCGCTCCACGTCGGCGCGGGCTCGAGCGTCGGGGCCATCGACCAACCCATCGTCCGCGAGCGCCACACCGGATTTCCAATCATCCCGGCCAGTTCGCTCAAAGGCACCTTTGCCGATGCCTGGCTGACCGAAGATCTGCCTTGCGGCGACCAAGGTCGCCGCGTCCGGGTGAAGAGCAAGAAGGAGGGAGGAAGCTACGTGATTGAAGAGGCATCCAACACCGCCTGGCTGTTTGGCTCCGACGATGCGAACGTCTCTTTCGCCGGAGCCATCCAGTTCTCAGAAGCCAAACTCCTGGCCTTCCCCGTCCGCTCGGCCAAAGGAAGCTTCGCCTGGATTACCTCGCCATTGATTCTCCGCCGGGCCGCGCGGGATGGCGTATTACCCGCCACGGCCCTCGACCAACTCGTGGAACCGCTGGACGATAAGGCCATCTTTGAGACCGGAGAGAAAGCCAAACTGGCCATTGGAGATCGGGTTGTTCTCGAAGAATATACCTTCGCCGCCAGCGCTTGGGGCGGTTTGTCGGGCTTGTGTCAGGCGCTGAGCGGTCTGCTCCCGGACGACTCCCTGCGCCCCGAAATGCCCTCGCGCCTGGTCATCCTCAGCGACGGCATGATGAGCTTCTTCGGCCAGAATGCTTGCGAAATCGCGCAGCACGTCCGCATCAACGACGAGACCGGCACGGCCGAAGGCGGCGCGTTGTTTAACCAGGAGAATGTCCCCACCGAGACGCTCTTCTATTCGTTGCTACACTTCTTTCCCGGACGCGGCGACAAGTTCCAGAGCAAGAGTCCGGAGGAGGCCTGCGCGGTTTTCGCCGACAAACTGGACGGCAAGATCTTTCAATTCGGCGGAGACAGCTCCACCGGCTTGGGGTATTGCAGCATCAAGCTGGCTGATGCGTGAAAGCCCAGCCAGCCTGGCCAGGTATGATTTCCCTGCACACTCACAACTAAAGCTGAACCACTGATCCTTACCGACCTTCAAATACTCTGGTGAACGCTATGAAAAATCTCGAACAAATCAGGGCGGCGGCCGCGCTCGAGCCGGCCCGAGACCTCGACAAGTCGGCCGTCAACAAATTGCCCGCCTTGATCCTCCGCAACGGCCTGCTGGCGACCATCGCGTTTTGCGCCTCGGAGAGTAGCGGAGAGAATCGTTCCCACATGGCGAGGGCGCTGCTAGCCACGGCCCGCCACCTCGCCAGCCGCGGGATGGTGAGCCAAAATTACCAAGAGCTGAAAGATTTTGCCCGGGATCTGAGCCGCCAGTCATCGCAAAACCTCCAACACGCAACTGCGGAAGCGCTCGCTTTCATCGCTTATTTGCGCCGCTTCGCCAAAAAGAGCGAAGAACGGACGGAAAGCTGATCCATGATGTCCGAAGCCGAATTCTTCACTGGGATCACCGGCCGCGGGGACGACCTTGCCCTCGCTGTGGGTGCCCTGCGGGCCGTCGGCCATCCCTTCTGCCTCATCGGCGGTCTGGCCGTGAACCATTACGTCGAACCGGTCGTCACCCTCGACGCGGATTTTGCCATCACCGCCGGCGCCGGCGTGTCCGCGGCGCTGCAAGCGGCCGGCTTTATCATCGAACCGCATCCGCACTCGCTCAACGCCGCCCTGCCGGGCAGCCGCCTGCGTGTTCAGATCACCCTCAACGGCCGCTATGGCGCGTTCCCGGCGCGCGCGACGGAAGCCAGTCTTTTTGGTGTGCAATTGCCGGTGGCCGCCCTGCCCGATCTTGTGCAGGGCAAGCTTTGGGCCGCCACCGACCCGGCCCGGCGCGCCAGCAAACGCGCCAAAGACGAGGCGGATTTGGTCCGCATCTGTGAAAGCCATCCCGCCATGCTGGGCCGCATTCCACGCGGCCTGCTGGCCCGGGTGGATGAACTCCGTCCAACCCCCTGAAACCATGCCCATCTTGATGCCTGAGGATACTCGCAACGTGCTTGGCGAAAACGCCAAGCACTGCGAGAGCCGTTCTCTCTACTTCGAACGCTTTGCCCAGCCCGACGCGCGGGAGGACGAGCGAAAAAATTGGTTCGAGCAGGTCATTGGCAAGCGCGGGCTCACCATCAAAATCACGGCCTGGCAGAGACTGTTGCCTGCCTTCACCAGCGGGGGGGCTCCCGTCCTCTACGCCCAACTTCAGGCCCGGCTCATGCTCAACATGGCGGGCGGGGTGATGGAAAACGCCGGCCTCTGCCTCGACCGCTTCGGCCAGCCCTTCCT
>JBDHQH010000164.1:0-6992 GCA_039806935.1 Verrucomicrobiota bacterium | reverse complement strand
AGGGACGTCTCGCCGAAACGTCCTTCCTCTCGAAGCCCTTGCCCGGACGCCTATACCAGGCGCCCCCGCTCCATCCTGAGTCGGGTCATTCCTTGGCCTGGCGCTGGCGCCGAGCCAACTGGCCGCGAAGGAAAGTATCCGCCGGGGCTTTTTCCCAGGCCGTGTACCACAAGTCGCCAAGCAATTGCCCCGATCGCCGCAGTTGCCCTTCGAGGAAGGCCTTGCCCTCGAGTCCCACTGTGCCGTTGCCAGACAGTTTTCCAGCCTTGTCCAACTGATAGAGCGGTTCGACCTGACGGTTTTGCTCCACAATGAATTGTACCGCGACCTTGAAAATTTCGTTCTGCCTCGCCTCGCGGCCATCCAGGGCGACCAGTTGAGCCGGGCGAAGCCTGGCTTTGAGCGAGGGCAGATCAACTCCGCCAACCTTCTGCAAATAACCGCCATCAATCCAACTGTGAATGCGTGAATTGGTCGAGTATCCGCGCGGATTAACGCCGACCCAGCCATGGTGATGCAAGGTGGTGTGCAGAGGCTGGCCGGCATCTCCAACCATGTGCCCCAGCAAAGCCATGTACACGAGGATGTCAGCCTGCGCGTTGGCGATTTCCTCGGGAGTGCCACCGGATTCCTGAAAGGTGCGCAGATAAGAAAAAGCGGACTTCAGCCGGGCGTATTGCTCGGCGATGGACCAGGGCATCAGGCCGACCACCTCGCGCGTATGATCCTCGTTTTTTCCGAAAATGCCGGGCGGAAATTTAGCCGGGTGCGCCTGGCGGTAAAGGGCCAGACTGGCCACAAAATCATACCGGAAGACCGGCAGATCTTCGGGTTTGAGGTCATAGTCCGCCAATTCCTCGAGATCGATGTAATGGTCCGGGCCGTTGCAGTGGCGCAATGGCAGATCCTGCATGTTGCGCCAGCGATCCGGCTCGCCGGCCAGGAAGGCAATCCGCTCGGCGGCGGGCGGCTCTTGAACGAAGGCGGGAAAATTCGTCGGCAACGAGGCCAGCGCGAGTTGGTTTACCACGCGGTGACCCTCATAATCCCAGGCTTGGACAAAAGAGATTCCGAGGCGCCAGACGAGAATGATTCTCAAAAGTTTCATGGCAATTCGCTTGCTCATGGAGAGAATAGCCAAAATTGGCCGCGCACAAAACAAAATCCGGTATCGAGCGGCAACTCCGGAGCGCCGCGAACGCCGAATTTCTCCTTGCCTCCCGGGGTGGAAAAGGTACAAGGGAGTCGAAAACATAAGGTTCCGGCAGCATAAATATGATCTACCACGAGAAGACGTCGGCGGCCAAACCGGGCGCGGCAGATCAGTCCGAACCCTACGAGGGACGACCATCGCCGGCATCGCCTTCTCACCACGGCAGCAACGGCCTGACCGCCCTCCGCTCCCGGACGGGACTCGAGGAGGGCATCAGCCTCTTTGAGAAAGTCCGGAGCTTCACCAACGCCGCCCAGATTCGGTCGCTCGATCTGTACCCCTATTTTCGGACGATCACCTCCGCTCAGGACACCGAAGTGGTGATTAACGGCCAAAAGGTGCTGATGCTGGGATCCAACAGCTACCTGGGGCTGACGAATCATCCGAAAATCAAGGAGGCCGCGCTGGCCGCCGTGCGCAAGTATGGCACCGGCTGCGCCGGCTCGCGTTTTCTGAACGGCACGCTGGATATCCACATCGAGCTCGAGGAAGCTCTGGCGCGGCTGGTCGGGAAAGAGGCCGTGCTGCTCTACAGCACCGGGTTTCAGGTCAACCTCGGGGTGATCAGCGCCTTGGTCGGCAAGGGTGAATACGTCATCGGCGATAAAAGCAACCATGCCAGCATTGTCGAGGGCTGCCTGCTGACCCCGGGAAAATTCTTTCGTTTTTCACATCGAGACATGGCGGCGCTGGAAAACCGGCTGGCGACCCTGCCCAAAACGGCCGGCAAACTCGTCGTCGTGGATGGAGTGTTCTCGATGGAGGGTGACATCATTCAATTGCCCGAGCTTTGCCGCATTGCAGCGCGGCACGGGGCGGCGGTGATGGTGGATGACGCGCATTCCATCGGCGTGCTCGGGGTCAATGGAGCGGGAACCGCCAGCCATTTCGGGCTGACGGATCAAGTGCATCTGATCATGGGCACCTTCAGCAAATCGCTGGCGAGCCTGGGCGGGTTCATCGCCGCGGATGCCGCCACCATTGACTATCTCAAGCACCATTCCCGCCCATTGATTTTCAGCGCCAGCATGAGTCCGGCCAACGTGGCCGCCGTGCTGGCGGCGCTGAAAATCATGACGGGCGAACCCGGACGCATCGACCGGCTCTGGCGCAACACCGAGCGGATGAAACAAGGCCTGCTGGCCCTGGGCTTTGATCTGGGTGATTCCCAGACGCCCATTCTGCCGGTGTATTGCCGCAGCCTGCTGGGCGCCTTCAAAATCTGCAAACGCCTGCAAGAGGAGGGGGTGTTCGTCAATCCCGTCGTGTCCCCCGCCGTCGCGCCCGGGCAGGAATTGATCCGCGTCAGCCTGATGGCCACGCATACCGACGAGCAGATTGATTTCGCGCTCGAAAAACTCGGCCTGGTTGGCAAAGAGCTCGGGCTGATCTGATTTGAAGGTTCTGCTGACAGGCGCCAGCGGTTTCGTGGGGAGCCACATCCTGGACCGGCTGCGCGCGCGCGGCATCCCCTGCGCCTTGCTGCTGCGCGAGACCAGTTCCCGCCGGTTTATCGAGGCGCACCTCAGCGAGGTTGAAATCCTCCCGGGCGCCATCACCGATCCCGCCAGCCTGCGACGGGCCCTGCGCGGCATCACGCGGGTGATCCACTGCGCCGGCGCCACCCGCGCCCTCAACCGCGGCGAGTTTTTTGAAATCAATCACCTGGGCGCCCGCAACGTGGTCGCGGCGGTCAATGCCAGCGCTACGGTGGACCGCCTGTTGCTCATCTCCAGCCTCGCGGTCGCCGGGCCGGCCGGAGTCGATCGCCCCGCCCGCGAGGCGGACCCCCCCCGGCCACTCTCGGTGTACGGCCAAAGCAAACTGGCGGGAGAGCTCGAAGTGACCTCTGGCTGCCGGAAAGAATTTGTCGTCGTGCGGCCCCCAGCGGTGTACGGCCCGCGGGACAAGGGGTTTTTCTCCATGTTCCAAGCCGTTGCCCGGCATGTGCTGCCCCGCCCGAGCGCCACGCAACAATTAAGCCTGGTCTATGGTCCGGACCTGGCCGACGCCGCGGTGCGCTGCCTGGCAGAGTCCGCTCCCGGCCGGACGTATTTCGTGTGTTCGGCGGAACGTGTGACCGCGCGGCAAATGGCCGATGAAATCGCCCGGCAGATGAAGGTTTGGACCGTCCCTTGCCCGCTGCCGGCCGGGCTGCTCTGGCCCATCTGCGCCGGAGCCGAGCTGATGGGGCGGATGACCGGGAAACCCACGCTGCTCAACCGGCAAAAATTCGCCGAACTGCGCGCTCCCGGCTGGGTCTGCGACGGCTCGCGCCTTGAACGCGAGCTGGGTGTCACCTGCCCTACCACCTTGCGCCAGGGAATCGCGGAAACGCTCTCATGGTACCGCCGCGCCGACTGGCTTTGAGGACACCCCGGACAGTCTTCACGCTCACGGCGCGCTCACTCGGATTGGCCTGAGCTTCAGCACTCAACCCCGCCACCCGCGGCCTGACGTCATCCGCTCTCCGAACTTTTTCCGGTTTGAAATCCGTCCCGCGCCTGTCATTGTCCCCACATGCGTAGTTCGTTACCGTTCACCATCTCATCCATCTCTCCGGCCCTGCTTGTCTTATCGTTGCTGGGCGGCGCTCCCCTGCCTGCCCAGGAGCGCGAACCCGCCGCCCACGAACTTGTCTGGACCGATGCCCGGACGCTGCGCGTCGAAGGCCGCGGCTGGAATGACACCGCCGAGTTTTATGACCGGCTGCCCGCCCGGGCCGCCGAGCGGGTGCCGCCGGCAGTGTGGAATCTCAGCCGAAACTCCGCCGGCATGCTCGTGCGCTTCATCACCGACGCCACCAACGTGGTCGCGCGCTGGGCGGTCACCTCGCCGAATCTCGGGATGCCGCACATGGCCGCCAACGCGGTCAGCGGGCTGGATTTGTACGTGCGCACCTCGCCGACCGCCTGGCATTGGCTGGCAGTGGGCGCGGCGCGCGCGCAAACCAACACCGCCACCCTGGTGAAAGACTGCCTCCCCGGCCGGCGCGAGTACCTGATCTATCTGCCGCTCTACAACGGCACCCGGTTCCTGGAGTTGGGGATCGAGCCCGGCGCCACGCTGAGCCCGGCGGGAGCCTGGGGTCCCGGCGAGCGCAAGCCCATCCTCTTCTACGGCACTTCGATTCTGCACGGCGCCTGCGCCTCCCGCGCCGGCATGAACCACGCCGCGATTCTCGGGCGCCGGTTCAACCGACCGACCATTAACCTGGGTTTTTCGGGCAATGGCCGCATGGAGATTGAACTGGCGGACTTGATGGCGGAGCTGGATCCGGCGGTGTATGTGCTCGATTGCCTGCCGAACATGAACGCCGAGCAGGTGGCCGGGCGGGTCGAGCCCTTTGTGCGCCGCCTGCGTCAAGCCCACCCCAAAACTCCCATCGTGCTGGTCGAAGATCGCACTTATCAATACGCCTTCCTCAAGCCAGCCGCCGCCCAGCGCAACGAGACCAGCCGGGCCGCCCTGAAAAGCGCCTTTCAAAACCTGCGCCGGGCGGGGGTGAAGGGTTTGTACTATATCGAGGGCGCCCAATTGCTCGGGGACGATGGCGAGGCCACCGCGGATGGCTCGCATCCCACGGATCTCGGCTTCATGCGCCAGGCCGAGGTCATGGCGAAAACACTCGGGCCGCTGCTCAAGAGCCGTCACTAACGGCCACGATGCTTTTCAGCCGCCGCAGCGGACAACCGGAGTACTTCGACGCGGAACGGCCCGCCGGCGAGGTGGCCGAATTTTACCGCACGTTGGCGAAGATCAACCGGCTCTGCCGTTTTGCCCAGCCGTTCCAATCGCGGCTGCCGAAGTTGCTGGGAGAATCCCCCGAGCAGCTCTCGCTGCTGGATGTCGGGGGCGGGGACGGGTTGCTGGCGGATTTGCTCGTCCGCTGGGCCGGCGGCCAGGGCTGGCATTGGCGGGGCGTGAATCTGGACACCAGCCGGCAGGCGCTGCGGCTGAACCGGAGTTGCCCCAACGTAGCCGGGTCGGCGCTGGCTCTGCCTTTCCGGGACGGCGGCTTCGACCTCGTGGTTTCGTCGCAATTCACGCATCACCTCGCCGAACCGGAGGTCGTAAGACACCTGCGCGAGGCGTGGCGGGTGTGCCGACGCGCGCTGATGGTGAGTGATCTGCACCGCAACCCGGGCGCTTATGCCGCCCTGGCGCTCCTCTTTCGACTGGCCGGTTGCCCGCGCGAGTTTCGCCGGGACGGACTGATCTCCGTCCGGCGAGGTTGGCGGCACGCGGAACTCGTCCGCCTGGCCCGGGAGGCGGGCATCGAAAACCCGCGCGTCGAGTGTTACTTCGGCGCGCGCATCCTGTTGCTGGCGCGAAAAACCCGCTAAGCGGTTACTTTTCGCTCAGGGCGGCTACTCCGGGCAACTCTTTCCCTTCGAGGAATTCAAGGCTGGCGCCGCCGCCGGTGCTCATGAAGGTAACCTGATCTCCGAGTTTGGCCTTGTTCAACGCTTTGACGCTGTCGCCGCCGCCAATGATGCTTTTGGCGCCGTTCTTTTGCGTGACTTCAGCCACCGCACGGGCGACGGCGTTGGTGCCGGCCGCAAACCGCGCGTCCTCGAACAGCCCCATGGGGCCGTTCCAAAGGATGGTCTTGGCACGAGCAATCTCGTCGGCGTAAGCCTTCACCGTGGCCGGGCCGATATCCAAACCGGCGGCGTCGGCGGGGCAATCGAGGCTCGGGTTCACCCGCACCGCTTGATAATCGATCACGGGTTTGCCCTTTTTATCCAGTTTGTCGGTTTTGATCGGCACCGCGATCACATCGTCCGATGGCAGCAGAAATTTGACTCCGCGCTGTTGCGCTTTGGCCAACGCGGCTTTGGCGGTCGCGGTTTTGTCGGCCTCAACCAGCGATTTGCCGGTGTGATGACCCTGGGCCAGGCGGAAGGTGTAAGCCATTGCGCCGCCGATGAGGAGCGCATCCGCTTTTTCCAACAGGCGATCGATCACCTGAATTTTGTCGGAAACTTTGGCTCCGCCAAGGATGACGACAAAGGGCCGGGCGGGATGATCGAGTTCCTCACCCAAAAATTTAAGCTCCCTCTCCATCAACAGACCGGCCGCGCATTTCCCGCCGCGGCGCGCCACGATACGCGCCACCCCTTCGGTCGAGGCATGAGCGCGATGCGCCGCGCCAAAAGCATCATTGACATACATCTCGGCGACCCGGGCCAGTTTTTCGGCGAAAACCGGGTCATTGGCCTCCTCCTCCTTGTGGAATCGCACGTTTTCCAACAGCACCACCTCCCCCGATCGCATGGCCGCCACCGCCTTTTCCACCGGGTCTCCAATACAATTCTCGACAAAAGTCACCGGCTGGCCAAGCAGTTCGGCCAGGCGGGCGGCCACCGGACGCAGGGACATCGCCGGCTCAGGCTTGCCCTTGGGCCGCCCCAGGTGGGCCGTCAGAATTAATTTGGCCCCCTGGTCAATCAGACATTTCAGCGTGGGCAGCGTCGCCACAATCCGCGTGGCGTCGGTAATTACCATCTGGCCGTCCTTTTCCTCAAGCGGCACGTTGTAATCCACCCGCAGGAAGACCTGTTTCCCGCGCGCATTCAAGTCTCTCACCGTTAGTTTAGCCATAAAATCACCTCTCCAAAATAAGGTCGCACAACATACCGCGAACCGCCCGGCAGTCGCAACCTTCATCCGATGCGCCTCCAGGGGCGTCGTTCGGCAAAGGGCCATTGGAAATTTCCGATGGCCTGTTGTTTTTTGGGAGTGCGCCCGTCCCGGGCGCAGCAACGTTTGCACA
>JBDHQH010000163.1:0-7045 GCA_039806935.1 Verrucomicrobiota bacterium | reverse complement strand
CGGCTCATGCTCAACATGGCGGGCGGGGTGATGGAAAACGCCGGCCTCTGCCTCGACCGCTTCGGCCAGCCCTTCCTTCCGGGCAGCGCGGTCAAAGGCTGCGCCCGGCGCGCCGCCCTGGCCGCTTTGCGTGAGTGGTGCCAGCCAGAGGGCCAGCCCGGATACAAACCTTCCGGCGCGGAGAATCTGTTCACCCCCGCCCGTGCGCCATTCGGCTCGCCGGGCGAAATGCTCGCGGCCATTGCCCAAGTATTTGGCTGGGGCGAACCGGAGTGGGCCGATCACCACAACGGGGGCCGGTTGATCTCTGATTTTGCCTGGGCGGTTGGCAGCCAGTTGTGGGGAAAGTTGCGAACCGAGGTTCGGCAGAGTCTGCCCAAAACTGATAATTTCGCCGGCAGCATCTCCTTCCTCCCCGCTTATCCGGTAGATTTGGGCAAAACCGGCCCCGTGGAGGGGCTGCCGGCGAATGTGCCCTCCCCCGGTACACTGGAACTGGATGTGGTGACCTGCCATCACCCCGATTACTATGCCGGCAAAATCGAAATCGCCACGGATACGGAAGAGCCCATTCCCGTGGTTTTCCCCGCTGTCGCGCCCGGACACGTTTTCGGTTTTGCCCTGCTGCCCTTGCGAAACTACCCCTCCACGGGTCCCGAAACTCAGCCTGCCGGAGAACCCGCGAGCGGCCTCACCGCAGCGGCCCGCTGTTGGCTGGCCACCGGCTTGCAAGCTTTTGGTCTGGGCGCCAAAACCAGCGCTGGTTACGGCTGGTTTGATTGCAGTGAAGACCTGCAAGCCAAAGTTCAGGCCGCCCTGCGGCAACTTGCCGGCCGGCAAGAAAAGGAAGCCCTGCGCCGCGAAGAGGAGCAGCGCCAAAAGGCCGCCGATGAGGAACGCCGCCGGCAAAAGGCAGACGCTGCGGAGGCAACCAAAAACATGTCGGAGGAGGAAAAGCAGATCTATCTGCTCACGCAATTGAACGAGCAAAAGTTCCTTGCCAGGCTGGATAACTGGAGAAAACTCGAGATGCCCGAAAAAATAGCTCTCTACACCCTCCTGCACGGCGACAAGAAGGATCTCTGGTTGGACCTTCGGCAGAAGGTGGAAAGCGGAAAACAGAAGGAAAAGGCCCGCTGGGGCAGCCTCGTCCAGGATTTGTTCAGGATGGCCAAGGAAAGAAAGGAGAAGATGCCCACATGCTAGCGGAAACCTTCAATTTGGAAATCATCACCCCCGCCTTTTGCGGCGGAGCCCGTCCGCAAAAACAGGCCGAATTGCGTCCCGCATCGATTCGCGGCCAGCTTCGCTGGTGGTTCCGGGTTCTGGGTGGCTTCAAATCTCTCGCGCCGGTGCCGGTATCATCTCAGGAAGCCGAGATTTTCGGCTCGATTGCCGGCGGTGGCGGGCGCGCGGGAAAACTCGTTGTGCGCATAGCGGGTGGAAAAATCACCGCCGCAGTCAAGGACGGCCAGGATCTCGGACATCCAAATTTTTCTCCCTCCGCGTACCTCACCTTTCCGGTCCAATCCCGTGAAATCGGCGGCCGAAAGGCGCAATCTGCCGGACGCGGCGTGCTGCTGAACGCCTCGTTTAAATTGGTTTTGCTTTGGCGCGGCCCAAGCAGTCGTTGGAAGGATTTGCGAGCGCTTGTAACGGTGTTTGGCCATCTGGGAGCTCTGGGTTTCCGCAGCCGGCGCGCCATGGGATCCCTGGCTTTTTCGAACCAGCCGCCCCTGCCGCTCGCGGCGGCTCTGGCGCATTTCGCGAACCCGGAATCGATTCTCATCAAAGCCTTGCCTGCGCAAGATGCGAAAGACGCGATCTCTGTCCTGGGTGGTTGGTTGAAGTCGTGCCGCGCTCACGGCCGCTCGGGACAAAACGAGCAGGAGCAAAAAAGCCCTTATTTCGAATTTGCTCGCCAGGATCACGATATCGGTTACCGGAAAGCAGGCACTGAGAACCTGCCCGCTATGAGGCCGGCGTTGGGTTTGCCAATTATTCAACGAATTCACAACGGGCAAAATACATGGGAATGGTACGCGGACCCGTCCAGGAAAAAGGGCAAAGGCCGTTTCGCCTCTCCCGTCATCCTCCGACCTCACCGAGATGCGAAAGGCAATTGGCGCGCCTTGGTTATTTTCGTGGAGGCGCGCAAATGGCCGACCGGCAAAATGGCGCTTTTGGACGACCAGCCGCGCAAAGTCTCGCTCGATCTCTACGAGGCCATGAAACGCGATCCGAAGTTGCAGCCCTTCTCCGGTTGATGGAAAGTCGTACTTTGGCTGACTCGACCGTGGCGCGGCGGCCAATTTGTCGGCCGGACGGGAGCATGGAGAACGAAGAGGGGAATGGCAGGCCGGGGAGCCGTGGAAAATGGAAGACGGAAAAACGCAAGGCAGATGGGGGATCGCCGAAGCACACGGAAGAAGAAAATGAGATACGACTGCCCGCCAAGCGGAACGATGATGAAAGCTAACGGCAGACTTAACAGGAAGAATGCGGTGAAGAGGTCCGCCATTGGCGCTCTGCCACGCAGGCTGAATGGACGCCCCTGGAGCAGGAAGCGGCCGGACGAACTTCCCTGTTGTCCGGATGACTGCCACCCTTTCCTTTTCCCACTGCTTGAAATAAGAAAACCATGAGCTGTCTCCTCATCCTCACTGTCGGCACCGGCACCGCGGGGCCTCACTCCGACGTCGCGGCCGGCCTGGCCCGCACCATTGACCTGGCCTCGCCCCGCCTTTTCTGGCTCGTGCCCAGCGCTTCCCCGCAATCCATCCCCGTCGCCGATCTCATCCGCGATTCGGTCGCCCGCCCGGACGCGTTTTGCCCGGCCTCCGAAACCGCCGCCTACGACGCGATTAACGATCCGGACGACATCCACGACTGCCGCCAGGTGTTGCGGCGGGTGATCGCCGCGGCTCGGAACCGCTTGCAGCCAGGCGAAAGGCTGATGGTCAACCCCACCAGCGGCACCAAGCAAATGAGCGCCGGCGCCACAATCGCGGCGCTTGACGAGGAAATCGGCGAGATCATGTTCACCGTCGGCCAGCGCGTGGATGGGGTGGTCAAGACGGGGACCGAGCAGGCCAAGACTTTCTCCACCACCGCCTTCTTCTTCGAGCGCGACCTGCGCATCGCGCAGAACCTGTTTGCGCAGGGCGCGTTCTACGCCGCCGCGCGAGTTCTGCGCCCTTATGGGCCGGAAGCGTTGCGCGCCCGCGAAACCGCTCTCTGCCTTCACGAGTGGCAGCGAATGAATTACGCCAAAGCGGCCAGCCACGCCGCGAGATTCTCAGAGGACGCTTGCGCGCACCTGAAAAACCTCGCGGACTCCGGCGGCTTCAGCGTCAATGTGCTGGGCGACCTGCTGGCCGGCGCCGATGAGTTGCTGCGCTGGGGCGACAACGAAGAGGCCTTGGCCCGCTACTATCGCGGCGCGGAGCAGATCGCCAAAGTGCGATTGGCCGACGCGTATTCGCTGCGCCCTACCTACCAGCTCGAGCAGGCCCTGGCGCTCCTTCCCGCGGGCCATCGTCTGGCGGCGGATCTTCGCGCCAACAGTGCCCACGGCGACCTCCTCCTCACCGCTCAGCGCGCCTGGGAACTGCTCGAAGCCACCGGGGACCCGATGGCCGCCGCCTACTTCTACGATCGCTTTCTCCGGGAAGGTCTCCGCAAGCGCAACGAAAGCATGTACGGGCATGGCACCGAGCCAGTCGAGGCGAAGCACGTCGAATCCGTCAAACAGCGCCTGCGCAACCTTCTATCCCCCCACCTGCCGGCCGCGCTCGCCTGCTGGAGCACCGCCCGGCGGCCGCGTTCCCTCCTGCCCGCATGAAGTCGCCCTGCGTCAAAACCAACTGTTGCGCGAGGGGGTGAGTTGGCAGAAGGCAGAGCAGGCCTTGTCCTTGATTTTTGAATTCTAAACGCAAGCCACCGCGCCGCTCTCCACTCACATGCCTCCCCGACGCCACCAGAATCCCAAAACCAAAGCTCCGAGCTCCATCCTCATCGCCGTCACGGGCATGTCGCCCGCCGTCCTCACCGAGACGGTCTGGGCCCTCGCCCGCGAGACGCCGCCGGTGATTCCCGAGCGGGTGGTGGTAGTCACTACCATCAGCGGGCGGCAAGCCATCGAGCGCGAATTACTCACCCCGCCGGATGCAGACCGCCCGGACCGCTGGCAGGAGCTGCGCCTGGCTCTCCTCGGCTCGGAAGCCGCCCGCCAGGAGCGGCTCATCCTCGAGCCGCCCCGCCTGGTCGAAGCGCCCAACCCCCGCACCGGGCGGATGGACTGGCTCGAAGATCTCCGCACCCCGGCAGAAAACAGCGCCACAGCGAACTTCCTCCTCGGCGAATTGCGCCGCTGGACCGAAGCGCCCGGCACACGCCTGATCTTGTCCCTCGCCGGGGGCCGCAAAACCATGAGCGCCCTGCTCTGCGCCTGCGCCTCGCTCCTGGGCCGCGAGGATGACCGCCTCACCCATGTCCTCGTCAACGAACCTTTCGACGACCCGCGCCTCCAACCCAAATTCTACTTTCCTGGCCAGAGCCAACAGCGGTTGCTCGACTCCGCAGGCCGCGAACACCAGGCAGCGGCAGCCAAAATCGAATTGGCCGACATCCCCTTCGTCTCCTTCCGAAACCTCTTCGAGCGCGATTTGATCCGCCGCCCCTCCACCTACACGGAACTGGTGCAGCGCTGCCGCACCAAAGTCCAGGAGGTCGCCCGCGGCAATATCTCACTCAAAATACGCCGCTCGCGCCTGTCCATCGAGGTGAACGAAACTCCCGTGCGGCTCTCCCCCCTCCAGGGCGTGCTGCTGCTGTTTTTGGCCGAGAACGCCAAAACCGGCGCCGCCCCGCCAGAAAAATACAGCGCCGCGTTGGATCCGCTCCGGACCTACTCCGCCCAACTCCAGGCAGCCTGCGCGCCGGATGACTTTGACGACTGGCGCGACGGAGCGTGCCTGCCGGCGGATTTCGACGACCAGCGCCTGCGCAAGGTGCTCAACGAGATCAAGACCAAGCTGCGTCAGGCCGGGCCCGCCGCCGCCCTGGCGCCCCGCCTCCCCCGGCGCGGACGCTTCACCCTCGACCTGCCGCCCTCCGCCATCTCGTTGCGGGATTGACCCCACGTCCGCAGACGTCCGCCCCCGCCCGGCTCCCCGGGATCCTGCCATACTCAAGCCTATGAATGATCAAGACCATGAGCGCGCGCGCCACCCAGCCGGACCCATCACCCGCGTGCCGGCTCATTCACCACAGCCTTCGCTTCCTGCTATAAAAGAGATCTGTTTGCACTGCTGAACTATGCCCACCGCTTGCATCCTCCAGGACGGCTGCCGGATTCATCTCAAATCCGAGCGGCTCGAAATCTGGAGGCGCGATCCCAACTCCGGCGTCGAGGAGATCGCTCGCGAAATTCCCATTCGCGAGGTCGAGCGCTTGATCCTGTCCGAGTCGGCCCACCTCACCTCCCCGGCTCTGGCGGCGCTGATGCGCGCCGGCGTACCCGTAAGTCTGCTTGCCTGGAGCGGCCAGTTCCTCGGCGGCTTCCTTCCCGCCGGCAATGATCATGGCGCCGCCCGTCTGCGCCAATACCGCCGCACCCTCGAGCCCCGCTTCACGCTCGAACTGGCCGGACGCATCATCACCGCTAAACTCTACAACCAACGCCGCGCGCTCCAGCGCCTGCTGGCCGCCCGCAAGACTGGCGCCGCCGCTCCCCAGGAAAACGACGAACCGCCAAGCGCCCCGCCCGCCCCGAAAAACATCGATTTCGCTGATGTCGAGCAAGCCCTCGCCTGGCTCGATGGCTTGCTGGCCACCGCCAGCCGCAGCCGCGGCATTGATGAATTGCGCGGTTACGAGGGCGCTGCCACCGCCCGCTACTTTCAAGCCTGGAGCGCCTTTCTACCCGCGGAATTCCCCTTCGAGCGCCGCAGCACCCGCCCGCCCTTGAACCCGGTGAACGCCTGCATCTCCTTCGGCGCCACCCTCATCTACCACGAAATGGTCGCCTGCTTGCATGCCCACGGCCTCGATCCCGCCTTGGGCCTGCTCCATCAGACCGAGGATGGCCGCTGGTCCCTCGCTCTGGATTTGATCGAGCCGTTCCGACCGGCCCTCGTCGAGCCCCTGGCCCTGGACCTCTTCAGCCATCAAATGCTGAACGCGCAAAATTTCGAACCTAAAAATGGCGGCGTTTATCTCAACGACTCCGGCCGGCGAAAATTCATCTTGCAATACGAGCGCCGTATGGAACGTCAGTTCATGAGCGAATGCGCCGGCCACCGCACCACCCTCCGCCAGCAACTCGATAGCCAGGCCGTGCTCCTCAAAAGCTCCCTCGAGGAACCGGAAAAATTCGCCCCGTTTCTGATGAATTAAGCCTTTCCCCGAAGCACCCGGAATCCCGTGAACCGCCATGACCCCGCACCCGCACCCCCGCCCGCCCTGCCCGACTGGTGGGGCGACGCCTTCGCCCGCCTGCCCTACCAAACCAACCCCCCGGGAGCTGATGAAATGCTGATCGTGGTCGCCTATGACGTCGCTGATGCCAAACGGCTCGCCAAAACCGCCCAAGTCTGCGAAGACTATGGCCGTCGCGTCCAATACAGCATCTTCGAGTGCCACCTCGATCAAGAAGCCTTCAACGAACTCTGGCTCAAACTCCTGGAAATCGTGGACGAGGACGAAGACCGGCTCGTGGCTTACAAGCTCGATGCCCGCTGTGCCAGGGAAATCGAGACCGCCGGCACCATGGTTTGCTCCGAAAAATCCGTCTGCTACCTCATCTGACCGCCCCAGGTCGCGAGGCCAAAACCCCGCCAATGGGCCAACTCCCGACCCGTCGCGGAAACTGCTCTCCTCCAAAGGCTTGTCAAGAACCTCACCCGCCACAAGTCCCCGCAAAGCAAATCCCACGCCAGCCCCAAATGCGCCTCCCGATCTGCCACCCCGCTTGCCCTTTCACCCTCAATGGGTTACAAGACCAGTGCCGCGAAAGCGGCTAACGCCGAAAGGCATTGGTGAC
>JBDHQH010000023.1:0-37470 GCA_039806935.1 Verrucomicrobiota bacterium | reverse complement strand
CGGGCGGCTGCGAACGATGAAGACCTGGACCAACTCCGCCACCGGCGCCGGGGCCGCGACGACCGTTTGGGATTACAACGCCTGCCGGGGCTGGCTGGAGCGGAAGCGCTACGCGAATGTCGGCCAGGGGTACCTGGGCCCCGACTACAGCTACACCGCCGGCGGACGGCTCAGGAGCTGCACCTGGGCGCGCGCCCGAACGGGCGGCCAGCGCCTCCTGCTGGCCGGCTTGAAACTCAAAGAGCACCTGCCGTTGCCCGCGCTGTCCGCCGCCTGAAAATGTTGCGCACTTTGCACGACATGTTTTCATGAAGGGAGTAAACCCCGGCGGTTAACCGTTCGATAGGGTTTCATGCCCATGCCGCCGGTCGGCCGCTTGCCGGGTTCCTAATGCGGGGCTATGTTCGCCTCATTGTTTATGACTGCCGCTCATGCGCCAGGCTGTCCGGGAATTGCTCCACGCTGGAGTTCGAGCCGGAAAGAGGGAGTGGGCACCGCGGGCAATGCCCTGGGCCGGATCTGGTTTACCCTGAGCCATGGTATTATCAACGAGATCTACTACCCACGGCTGGACCGGCCCTGCACCCGCGATCTCGAGTTGATCGTCACCGACGGGCGGGAATTCTTCTCTGAGGAAAAACGGGACGCGGACTCCCGAACGGCGTGGTTGGCGCCGGGGGTGCCCGCTTTCGAGGTGACCAACACCTGTCGGCGGGGCCGGTATGAGATCACCAAACAGATCCTGGCCCACCCCGAGCGCCACGCGCTCTTGCAACGCACCCGCTTCCGCCCCCGCCAGGGTCGGCTGGAGGATTATCAATTGTATGCCCTCCTGGCGCCGCATCTGCACAATTGTGGGGTGGGAAACACCGCCTGGGTGGGGGAGTTCAAAGGCACGCCAATGCTCATGGCCCAGCATGATGGCGCGGGCCTGGCGCTGGCCAGTTCAGCCCCCTGGCTCAAGCGCTCGGCGGGTTTCGTCGGCATTTCCGATGGCTGGCAGGATCTGCGCGCCCACAAGCGCATGGCCTGGGAATATGGCCGCGCGGAGCGGGGAAATGTGGCGCTGACGGGTGAAATCGATCTGGCCGCGTGCGCGGGCGAGTTTCTTCTGGTGGCGGGTTTTGGCCGCTCGGCCGCGGAAGCGGCTCATCGCGCGCGCGCTGCTCTGATCCAGGGGTTTAACTCCGCCTGGAAGCAATATCGCGAGGAATGGGAAGCGTGGCAGAACACGCTGCGTCCGCTGCGCGGCGCCCGCACGGACGGGCAGGATGCCTACCGCATCAGTGCGGCCGTCATCCGGACGCATGAAGCCAAAGACTTCCCGGGGGGAACGATCGCCAGTCTATCAATCCCCTGGGGAGAAATCCACGGTGACAACGACCCGGGCGGCTACCACCTCGTCTGGCCCCGGGACGCTTACGAAAGCTGCGGCGCGATGCTGGCGGCTGGCGCGGGCGAGGAAGCCCGGCGCGCCCTGAGTTACTTCGAGATAACACAGGAGGCCGATGGGCACTGGCCACAGAACATGTGGCTGGAGGGGACCCCGTTCTGGCCGGGGCTCCAGCTGGATGAAACCGCCGCACCCATTCTGCTGCTGGATCTGGCCCGGCGCGAGAATCTGCTGGAGGCGCCGGAGGATCGGAGGCGCCTTTGGCCCATGGTTCGACAAGCCGCGATCTACCTGGTTCGCAACGGCCCCTCGACCGGGCAGGATCGCTGGGAAGAAAATGCGGGCTATACGCCTTACACACTGGCAACGGAAATCGCGGCTCTAGTGGTGGCGGCCGACTTGGCTGCGCAGCACGGTGAATCCTCGTTGGGGACATATTTTCGGGAAACGGCGGACGCTTGGAATGAGGCGATCGAATCCTGGCTTTACGCCACCGGCACAGCGCTTGCCCGCCGATTCGGGGTCGAGGGCTATTACGCGCGCATCACCCCCCGTCCGTTTAGCGCCCTGGCCGCTCCCGAGGAGGAAATCGTCCACGTGGCGAATCGTCCAGCGGATCAACAGGCGATGCGCGCCGTCGATTTGATAAGCGCGGATGCTTTAGCCCTGGTGCGGTTCGGATTGCGTGCTCCCGATGACCCGCGAATTGTGAATACCATCAAGGTGATCGATGGGCTTTTGAAAGTCGAGACGCCGCGCGGGCCCGTCTGGCGGCGCTATACCCAGGACGGCTACGGCGAGCACCCGGACGGCGCCCCGTTTGATGGCACCGGCATCGGCCGAGCATGGCCGCTGCTCACCGGCGAGCGGGCGCATTACGAATTGGCGGCCGGCCGGCCGGACGAGGCGCGGCGGCTGCTCCTGGCTTTGGAGGCCTTCGCGGACGATAATGGGATGATCCCAGAACAAGTCTGGGACGCGGAAGACCGGCCTGAGCGCGAATTGCGTTTCGGACGGCCGTCCGGCTCGGCCCGTCCGCTGGTCTGGGCGCATGCCGAGCACATTAAATTGTTGCGCTCCCTGCGTGAGGGAAGCGTATTTGATCAGCCACCGCAAACTACCCAGCGTTACCTGCGGGAAAAGGTGCGGTCACCGTTGGTTATCTGGCGCTTTCAGTGCCAGACCCGCCGACTGCCGCAGGGTCGAGGCCTGAGGTTGGAAGCGCTGGCTCCGGCCCGGATTCGCTGGACGGCCAATCAATGGGCGGAATGGCGGGAACTGGAAACCCGGGACACTGGCGCCGGGATTCATCTGGCCGACCTTCCCACGCAGCCACTCGCCGCGGGCACCCGCCTTGAGTTCACCTTCTTCTGGACCGAGGCAAACCGCTGGGAAGGGAAGAATTTCGAGCTGGCGGTCGTCGGGCCTAAGTGACTCCAAATCCAATCCAGGGCCGGATCGTCTGGCGTCAAATCGCTGAGTTTTTCCCGGGCTACTTCGCTTTGGTGATGGCGACGGGCATTGTCTCCCTCGCCTTGCATTACCGGGGGCGGACGCGCCTGGCCTTGGCTTTATTTGTCCTGAATCTGGTATTTTATTTGTCTCTGTGGGGCATAACGCTCGCCCGAGCGATCTGGTTTTCGGAGAGGTTGTTCCGCGATCTCACCCAGCGCTCGCGGGCGTCCGCCTTTCTCACCAAAGCGGCGGGCACCTGCGTGCTGGGCGCGCAGTTTGCGTCTCTCCTTCAGGAACCAAGGGTGGCGGCGGCGTTGTGGCTGTTTGGCGCGGGACTCACGGGCCTCCTGGTCTATGTTTTTCTCGCTGCCATGATCATTTGCGAGCCCAAGCCAGCCTTGGAGGCCGGAATTAGCGGATCGTGGTTGCTGGTAGTTGTAGCCATCGAATCGGTGAGTGCGCTGGGCACCCTGGTGGCGGGGACTTTTGCCGCCTCCGAGAGCCTCCTCCTCATTTCTCTGGCCGCCTTTCTCGCGGGCGGCATGCTCTATGGGTTCTTCGCCACCCTGATTTTGTATCGCTGGATGTTCTTCAGCCTGCGCCCCGAGCGGTTCACACCCGACTACTGGATTGACATGGGCGGATTGGCGATTACCGCTCTGGCTGGCGCGTTGTTGGCGCAAGCCGCGCCGCGCTCGGTTTTGATCGAGACGGTGCGGCCTTTCCTGCTTGGCTTGACGATCGGTTTTTGGGCCGCCGCCACCTGGTGGATCCCGTTGCTGGCAGTGGCGGAAATCTGGCGGGGGCTGCGTTGCCGGGAGTCCTTTTGCTACTCGCCCGATTATTGGTCGTTGGTGTTTCCCCTCGGAATGTACGCGGTGGCGAGCCATTTGGTCGCCGAAGTCACGGGACTGGGCTTCCCCGGCGGGATTGGCGAGATCTTTACCTGGATCGCGCTGGTGGTGTGGGCCATCATTTTCCTCGGGATGTTGCAGCGGATGGCGCGTCTGCTTTCCCAGGCGTTTAGGTCGTCACCAACGTCCCCACCTTTTCGCCCAGAACCACCCGCTTGAGATTGTGCGCCTTGAAGAAGTCGAAAACGATGATGGGCATTTTGTTATCCATGCAGAGGGAGAAGGCGGTGGAATCCATGACTTTGAGCTGCTGCTGCAGGGCCTCCAGATAGGTGATGCGGGCGAAGCGCTTCGCAGCAGGGTTCGTTTTGGGGTCGGAGTCGTAAACGCCATCGACTTTGGTGGCCTTGAGGATCACCTCGGCGCCGATTTCATTCGCGCGCAGCGCGGCGGCGGTGTCAGTCGAGAAATAGGGATTGCCAGTGCCTCCCCCAAAGAGCACCACGCGGCCTTTCTCGAGATGGCGTACTGCCCGGCGTCGGCTGAACGGTTCGGCAACCTGGGCCATGCTGATGGCGCTTTGGACCCGCGTGGCTACACCGATTTTTTCGAGGGCATCCTGCAAAGCCAGGGCGTTAATCACCGTGGCCAGCATGCCCATATAATCTCCGGTGGCTCGCTCGATGCCCCGCTCGCTGCCGCTGAGGCCGCGGAAAATATTGCCGCCGCCCACCACCAAAACCACCTGAACCCCCAGCTCCCGCACTTCTTGAATCTGTACCGCCATATCCTGCACCGCCTCGGGGGAGATGCCCACGCCGGACTCTCCGCCGAGAGTCTCGCCGCTTAATTTCAAAAGAATCCGGCTGTATCTGGGTTTGGTCTTCATAAAGTTGGATGCCACGGGCCGGCCGCAGTTTTTATCACCCCTCCTCGCGCGAGTCAAACCGGCAAGTCGCCGATGATTTTGCTTTGGTAGTGTTTGTCAACCGCTGGCTTTCTGCTATTGATGAATGCAGAAGAATATGGGTGCCGCGGCTGAGCCTTCATCAACTCCCAACTGGGCCACCGTTCTTTTCGTTGGCCGCGATCCCCGGCGCACCCTGACACGAATCGTATTTCTGATTGCGGGCTCACTGATTCTCTTCAAGCTGCTCTTGTTGCCGATTCGTGTCGAGGGCATCAGTATGCTGCCGACTTACCGGGAAAAGCGCGTGAATTTTGTGAACCGGTTGGCCTATGTGCTGCATCCGCCCCGGCGTGGCGATGTGGTGGCGATTCGCCTCGCCGGCCGGCATGTGATGTTCATGAAGCGAATCATCGGCCTGCCGGGCGAGACCATCGAATTCAGGCGGGGCAAAGTGTTCATCAACGGGCGTCTGCTGGAGGAACCCTATCTGGCCTGGCCCTGCAATTGGGATCGTTCGCCGGAACGAATCGGACCCGGCGAGTATTACGTGGTGGGCGATAATCGAACCATGGATTGGAACGATCACGTCAAGGGGCTGGCGGACCGCGACCGGATCGTCGGCAAGGTGCTGTTATGAGGCGCTGCGCGTTTGCCATCTCGCTGACGATTGTGGCGCTGGTGGCCGGCTGGGTGGGGTGGAGTGTTTTCTTCCCGGGTCCCGAAAGGGTGATCCGCCGGAGCCTCGAGGAGATCCAAATTCTGGCGACATTTTCCGCCAGCGAGGCTCCCCTGGCCAAACTGGCCAATTCGCGGAAGCTGGCCGCTTATTTTGCCCCCGAGGTTCAAATCGCGGTGGACGTGCCAGGCCGCCCGGTCCAGGTCATCCAAGGGGCCGAGGATTTGCTGCAGGCCCTCATGGCCGCTCGCGCGCAGATCCTCTCGCTCAAGGTCAGGTTTCTGGATATTAATATTTCAGTCGCTGACGGACGGCAGGCCGCGGTCGCCAATTTGACGGTCCGCGGCTCAATCGCTGGCGAGGCCGACGAATTGGTGCAGGAACTCAATTTCTGGTTTCAAAAGTCCGGGCGTGACTGGCTGATTCGCCGGGTCGAGACGGTCAAAACGTTGCGTTAGAAGATTTCGATGAGGCGTGAAAGCACCGCGGTTTTTCAGGCGCTTGCCGACCCGCCAATGCGGGCGTTGATTGAGCGCGTGGGTCCCTGCCTGCTGAAATCGAACCGGTTGACCCCGTTTCAGGCGCTGTTGCGGTCCATTGTCTATCAGCAACTCCACGGCGCGGCGGCGGCGGCCATTCTCAAACGGGTGCGGGAACTTTACCCCGGGGTTGCGTTTCCCTCACCCGCGGACATTCTCGAAACTCCAGAAGGTCGTTTGCGATCAGCGGGACTTTCACGCGCCAAGCTGGTGGCCATTCAGGATCTCGCCCGACAAACTTTGGTTGGAATTGTACCCAGCCGGCGGGTGGCGGCCCGGCTTTCCGACGAGGAATTGATCCAGCGCCTGACCGTTGTCCGTGGGGTGGGGCCGTGGACGGTCGAGATGTTTTTGATCTTCACTCTGGGCCGCCCGGACATCTGGCCGGTGATGGATTTCGGAGTTCGCAAAGGCTTCGCCTTGGTTTACGGTAGCCAGGAGTTGCCCACGCCAAAAGGCCTGTTGCTCGAGGGCGAACGCTGGCGTCCGCATCGTTCCACCGCTGCCTGGTATCTTTGGCGCGCCAATGAACTGGCCTGGCCGGGATCGAAACTTCTTCGAGCCGGACGCCTCAAGGTCAGCCGCCCTTGATTCGCCTGCGTTTGGATCCGGAGACGCAGTCGCTTCCTGACAGGAAAAAGCGCAGCGGGAGACCGGCGCACTTCGTGATGCCGATGCGCTTGCTGACAGCCACCGGCCCGTGTTCGCGGACAAAACGTTGACGCGCTGGATTGGCGGCGATCATCAGGCGCCCCTGAGGATCGCAAAGATCCGCCCCGTCAAGATCGCGCCGGATGCTCATGGCCTGGCAAAGCTTGCCGGGGCCATTGGCGATGTGCCGCCCCAACGCCACACCCCGGCGGCGGCGCATCAACTCAGCGCTGAAGTCGGGAGTGACGGCTCGAAAAAGCACGGCCTCCGCCCTGCCGGGAGGCAGGCAGACGGCATTGACGCAAAAGTGGCAGCCGTAAATGAAATACACATAGGCGTAGCCCGGCGGTCCGAACATCACGCGATTTCGCGGCGTCCAACCGGGCGCGGCGTGGCAAGCGGCATCGTCCTCCAAATACGCTTCGGTCTCCACGATTATTCCGCCAGAAAATCCAGCCTCCTCCCGGCGCAAAAAGAAATGCCCCAGAAGCTCCGCAGCGACCCTCTGCGCGCTGCGGTCATAAAAAGCCCTCGGAAACGGATCGAAATTCATCGGCTCGCGAAGGCCAAGCCTAACCCAATGCCCCCGGCGAATAAATGGCTATCTGACTGCGTCATGCCCCAACCCCGGCCCCCCGCCCGACACCCTGCGTTTGCAAGGTCAGGCGGCAACCGGCCCAGCCATCCGGCGGAGACGAACTAAAACTTGC
Source organism: Verrucomicrobiota bacterium (assembly GCA_039806935.1). GTDB lineage: Bacteria > Verrucomicrobiota > Verrucomicrobiia > Limisphaerales > UBA8199 > JBDHQH01. The sequence continues at coordinate 30,282 of JBDHQH010000023.1, read as the reverse complement.
CTGCCAGAAATTTTTGCGGACTTGAGCCTAACCAGCGATCGTAAACCCGGCGGAGCACGCCCTCGTGCGGGATTTGGGGAAGTTGGTTTTGGCCTTGCGCCAACACGAGGTGAAAGCTGTCCGAATATCCGTATTTGGGCCCTCTGACCCACTGGGTGTTAAAATACCGGACATACGCGGGCAGGTTTTCAAAGCCCAGCTCCGCGAACTTGCGGATCCACCAGGCGCGCGGCTGGACGGTTTGATGCAGGTTCACCCCGTTGATGATATCGGGCCGGGGTGAAACGCTCATGATCCAGAGGCCTCCCGGAGCCAGATGCCTCTGAACATTGGCCGCCACCATCGCGAGGTCCGGCTCGGGAATATGCTCCATGAGTTCCCAACTGGTGACGACATCAAATTGGGCGCGTTCGGCCGCCTGGCCGTTGAGTTCAAGAAAAATCTCGAAGCTTCGGGTGATGTCGCAGGTGAAGAGATGCTCGGGAATGGTGCGCCATTCGGCCCGGCGATGCTGACGGGAATAATCGCTGCCCTCCAGCCCCACGGCGAAACAGCCGTCGTCCACGCAGTTTCTCACGAATCCGCCCCCCGAGCAGCCCAGGTCCAGCACCCGGATGAAGCGCCCCATGGGATAGAGGTGATACAGTTTGTTGTTGAAACGTTGATTAACGCTGTTGTCGCGCCGTGTACCCCAGGGCGAGAGATGGTCCGGCGAATCGAAGGCGACCTCTTTTTCCGCCTGGACAATAATTTTGTAAGCCGGCGTGACCCCGGTCTGGATTGAGCTCATGTTTTGGTTGTGGGTCGGCCCCACGGGGAAAATCTAGGAATGAAGGCGGGGTATGATCAAGTCGCGCCTTCACGCGCGGCTTCCGATCCCCAGCGTGTTCCGACAATAGGCCAGGCTACGCTCGAGTTCGTCGCGTTGATACCGTCGCTCCGCCTCGGGGTTGGGAGATCGGTGCGGCTCGAGGGCCCGGCCGCGCCTGGCCAGGGCCAGGAACTGCGAGAACTCGGCGGCCCTGAAATCCGGCCAGGCTTTCCAAAAGTCATCTTTCAAGTAGGGCAGGGGATGGGCAAAGCCGGAAATAATCTCGAGGATCACGGGCGCGCCGGGGCAGAGCGCGGCAAACTGCTCAAAGTAGCGGATCCAATCCACCAGCCCTTCGCCCATGGCGGTCCATTGCACTTTTGCCCCCGCTTCATACTCCCAAACCATGGAATCCCGAATGCCGCTGCTGACCACGTATGGCGCCAGAACCTGAAGGCTGGCCAGCGGATGCTCCATCGTCCAGGTGGCGTTGCCCGCGTCCAGCGTGACGCCGACAAATTCCTTTCCCGCCGCTTCGATCAAGGCCGCCAATTCACGGGCCTGCAGGTCGCCAGCGTGGTTCTCTACCGCGATTTTCACTCCGGCATCCAGCGCGCGCGAGCGGCAGGACCGCAACGTTTTCACGGTCTCAGTGATGCAGCGATCGATCTGCCCGGGTGGCTGCCGATCCTCGCCCGTGCCCATGACACAGCGAAGTACGGGGGAGCCGAGCGCCTGGGCAACCCGAATGCCGGTTGCCAAATGCTCTTCGGCGGCGCCCCATTTGTTCTTAAATGCTTTAGAACTCGAGCAAATGCTCCAAGTGCCCGCGTGAATGCGTACTCCAAGCTCGTCCGCGCGCGCTTTGATCTCCTTCAAATGGGTATCTTCCAGACTGCCCAGCGCGTCCAGATCCGACAGGAGCAGATAGTCCAGTTTCAGCCGTGCGGCGTAATCCAGCAACTCCGGCGCCTTCCAATTCATGGCGCGCAGAGAGAAATTGTCGAACCCGAGCTTAAGCCGACTGGGGCCCTGGGCAACCGAAGCTTCCAGTGAAGCGCCGTCCGCCAATGTTCCGACGGTTGCGGCGGTTAAGGCGCCCAAAAATGCGCGGCGGCTTACGGTTGATGACGCGGGGGCGGACGGCCCAGCGCGGAGAGCCGATCTCACCGAGAGCTCACGATCGTGATTCCAGAGGTTTCTCATGTGGCGATTCAGGATTGGCGGCGGAAGGTTCCGCGCCAAAATCCGGAATGATTGATTTTCTAGTGTATCCGCCCTTTACTGGCGAGCAAAGGTTTTGACGTTATGATGAAGGGAATTGATTTCCAACGGGTCAAGGTTCTTCCTTTGGCGCGGCGGCGCAGCCTCAGCGCGATCGGGGATATCCTGGTCGATCCCGCGCAACCTCCGCGCGCCTGTCCCCCCGGGGCGCTCGGGCATCTTGACGCCTGTGTCGCAGGAATTCTCGCTGCCCGGGGGCGTGGCGCCGCCGTCATTCTCATGTATGGAGCACATTTGATTAAAAACGGAGGCATGAGCATTGTTAATGCCTTGGTAAACCAAGGCTGGATCACGCATTTAGCCACGAACGGGGCGGGAACCATCCACGATTGGGAGTTGGCTTTCCTAGGCCGGACCGAGGAGAGCGTGCGCGAAAACGTCGCCACCGGAACGTTTGGCGCCTGGGATGAAACGGGTCGATACATCAATCTGGCGGTGCTGGCCGCGGCCCTCGCCGAAGAGGGTTACGGCCGGGGAATGGGACGTTTTATCGAAGAGGACGGACTGACGCTGCCATCCACTCCCGAACTGGAGGATTGGATTCGCGCTGCTCCGGGAAATCCGCTGACGCCGGCCTGGGCCGACTTGTTACGGGCGATGCTCCGGCAGAATTTGCCCGCCGGGCGCCTCAGCGTGCGGCACCACTGGAAAGCCACTTCCATGATAGCCAATGCCTTTCGGGCCAACGTGCCGTTTACCGTTCATCCGGGCATTGGCTACGACATTTTCGCCACACATCCGCTGTTCGCTCCCGCTGCCATCGGAAGGGCCGCCGGGGTGGATTTTCAGTTATTCGGCCAGTCCGTCGATCAACTGGAGGGCGGGGTGCTGCTCTCGGTTGGTTCGGCCATAATGGCGCCGCAGGTTTTTGAAAAGACGCTAAGCTGCGTGAACAACCTGCGCCTGCAAGCGGGGCGTCCCATTGTTCGCGACCATCAAATGTTTGTGGTGGATATTCAGGACGGCGGGAACTGGGACTGGTCGCGGGGAGAGCCGCCCAAGGATAATCCGGCCTACTACCTGCGCTTCTGCAAAACCTTCGCCCGCATGGGCGGCGTCATGCGTTACGTCCAGTGTGATAACGTGACGTTTTTACACCACACGCTCGCGCGCCTAAGCGGCGCCTGACTATTTGAAAAGCACCGCGTCCGCCGAAAAGCGCCCCGGCCCGGCAATCAGCAACACCGTAAAGCCTGCCAGATATACGAACGCCAGTTCACCGCTGTGCGCGCCCGCCAGCACCATTTTGTGGACCAGAATGAAGGCGACCGCCATATTGACCGTCACCACCAGCGCGGCGAACCGGGTAACCAAACCCGCGATCAAAAGCAGCGCGCAGAAAAACTCCGCGAACGTAGCCAGCCCCAGGCTGGCGGGCGAGCCGATTCCGAACGGGTCGGGAAAACCTTGGGATTTTTGGCTGAAAGTGCGGATTTTCTCCAGGCCGTGGATGCCCGCAACGGCTCCGCCCAGCCAGATTCGCAAAGCCAGCAAGGCAAGGTTCGCCATCAACGAATTGGTGGCCGGAATAAACAACTTCTTAATCATAGTCGCAAAACTGATGGATTTTTACTCAAACCCGCCGCCGCCGGCAAGCCCGGATGGCGAACGAGCTGCTGGTGATGGCGGTGTTTTGGCGGCACGATTGGATCGGCAAAATCTCCATTCCGGCAGGGATGGCAGCTACGGACCTCAAGATGCCCTCGATCCCGGAGGGATCGCAGCCCGCGGCTGGCATCCTTCCGGGATGCGGAATGTTTTTTTGGATCGTTGACCGGTGGTGTTGTCGCTGCGCTCCTCAACCACCGGCTAATGGTTGCGAACCCTCCGGGTTCGGGATGCGGACTGCGATCCCTCCGGAATTCTGCTGAATTGGGCGCGCTGCTGGTTGGATGGTGCGTGTCCCGACTTGCTTCCCCTCCGCGAGACGTTAGCTTCCAGCGCGTGAGCGGGCTGATGTCGCGAATTGGCGAGGGGATCGCACGCAAAGGACTTTTGGCCGACGGCCAGAAGGTGGTGGTGGCCGTCTCGGGCGGAGTCGATTCCATGGTTTTATTGCATCTGCTGGCGGAACTGGCGCCGGATCGCCGCTGGCGTTTGCATGTGGCTCATTTCAACCACTTGCTGCGGGGGCGCCACAGCCAGGCCGATCAGAGGTTGGTCGTGGCCGCTGCCCGGCGCTTGGGGCTACCTTACACGGCGGGGGAGGCGCGGGTGAGCGAGGTGGCGGCGCAGGAGAAAATTTCGATCGAGATGGCCGCGCGGACCATGCGGCATGGATTTCTGGCGGAAGTCGCCTTGCGCGAGGGGGCGTTTACGGTAGCCCTGGCGCATCACCACGACGACCAGGTGGAATTGTTTTTTTTGCGCTTGCTGCGAGGCAGCGGCGGTGTCGGGCTGGCGGGCATCCGGGCCCGAGCGCCAAGCCCGGCGGATTCGCGGGTGGAATTGATTCGTCCCCTGCTCGATCTTGCCAAAGTTGAAATCGAGGCGCATGCCCGGCAGGCGGAAATCCCGTTTCGCGCGGACACGAGCAATCAATCGCTGGAATTCGCGCGCAACCGGATTCGGAATCGTTTGCTGCCGTTGCTGCGCGAGGAGTATCAGCCGGCGCTGGATCGGGTGGTCGGGCGGGCGATGGAGATTCTGGGAGCCGAGCATGAAGCGGTGATTCGCGCGGCGCGCGATTGGCGCACGAGCGGGATGCGGCCGGATTTTCAAGCCTTGCCGATGGCAGTGCAGCGGGTATTGCTCCAGGAGGAGATGATCCGGCTGGGGTGGCCGCCCTCGTTCGAGGCGGTGGAGGCGCTGCGATTGAGCCCGGCGCCGTTGAGCCGGGCCTGCGGGGTATTCCTGCGGCATGATGGCCGGGGGAAGTTGGCGACGGGCCAAACTTCGGGCAGATTTCGCAGGGAGGTTATTCAGGTGCTCCTCGAGGAAACCGCGCAGCCGGTGGAATTTTCCGGAGCTAAGCTATGGTGGAAGCGGGTGGCCGGACGGGGAAGGGAGCGGGGCGCGCCGCGGCCCGGGCGGGAGGTTTTTGACGCCGATCGTGTCGGGGAAAGGGTGGAATTAAGGCATTGGCGGCCGGGGGATCGATTTCAGCCGATCGGAATGGCTCAAACGGTGAAGCTGCAGGACCTGTTCACCAACGCGAAAATTCCGCGGGACCACCGGCATCGCGGTATCGTCGCCAGCACGGCGCAAGGGGAGATCTTCTGGGTGGAAGGGCTGCGGATTGGGGAGCGGTTCAAGCTGGGAGCCAACTCGGGCAACCACCTGATTTGGAGGTGGGCAAGACCCTAATTCTCACATTGCGGCGCAGTAGGCCGCATGTTAAAATGCAAGAGCCCCAGGAACTCTGGTGGATCTAAATGGCAGACAACAATAATCGATATAACGACGAGGAGAAGAATTCCCGCAAGGGCGAATTTAAGGTGCCGCCGCGCACTTGGATAGTATGGATCGCGATTTTTGGCGGCATTATTCTTCTGATGCTCTTCAAGGATCGGATGGAGACGCAGGGGGAGACGCTCACGCAGTACCGCTTTCAACAATTGGTTGAATCCAACCAAATTGTCGAGGCCACGATCAACTACAACCCGCAAAACCCCTTTCTGACGGAGATCACCGGCAAGTACCGGGCGGAGGATCGCAAGGAAGTGCCGTTTCGGGCCAAGGCGCGGCTGACCGAGCAGATGGAGAACAAGCTGCTGGCTTTGCCGCAGTTTGGCGTGCGCGAGCCGAACACGATGTTGCTCAGCATGATGTGGAGTGTGCTGCCGATCGTGCTGATCGCGGCCTTGATCTGGTTCTTCTTCATCCGGCAAATCAAGATGGCGGGCAAGGGCGCCTTGAGTTTTGGCAAGAGCAAGGCGCGGCTGCTGGCCAAGGAACGGAACAAGACCACCTTCAAAGACGTGGCGGGCATCGACGAGGCCATTGAGGAGGTGTCGGAGCTGGTCGAGTTTCTTAAGGATCCGAAAAAATTTCAACGTCTCGGCGGGCGCATCCCCAAAGGCGTGTTGATGGTGGGCCCTCCCGGCACTGGCAAGACCCTGCTAGCCAAAGCCATTGCCGGCGAGGCGGACGCGGCCTTTTTCAGCATCAGTGGCTCGGATTTCGTCGAGATGTTTGTCGGCGTCGGCGCCAGCCGCGTGCGCGATATGTTCGAGCAAGCCCGCAAGAACACGCCATGCCTGATTTTCATCGATGAAATCGATGCGGTGGGCCGCAGCCGCGGCCACGGTCTGGGCGGCGGCAACGACGAACGCGAGCAGACCCTTAACGCGCTGCTCGTCGAGATGGACGGCTTTGACACCCAGGAGGGCATCATCATCATAGCGGCCACCAACCGACCCGACGTGCTTGATCCGGCGCTGCTCCGCCCCGGGCGATTTGATCGCCAGGTGACGGTGAACCTGCCTGACGTGCGCGGGCGCGAGGCGATACTCAAGGTGCATGCCAAAAACGTCAAGCTGTCGCCGGCGGTCGATCTCTCGGTTATCGCCCGCGGCACACCGGGGTACTCCGGCGCGGAGCTGGCCAATCTGCTGAACGAGGGCGCCTTGCTGGCGGCCAGTGAAAACAAAAAAGCGGTCTCCATGGAGGAACTCGAGGAGGCGCGGGACAAGGTGCGCTGGGGCCGCGAGCGCCGCAGCCTCGCCATGACGGCCGAGGATAAGAAATTCACCGCCTGGCACGAAGCCGGCCATGCGCTGGTGAATGTGCTGCTGCAGCACACCCATCCTCTGCACAAGGTTACCATCATCCCGCGCGGGCAGTCGCTCGGTTCCACCATGTCGCTGCCCAAGACCGATGTCCTCAACCGTCGCCGCAAGGAAATGCTGGACATGATCGCCATGACCATGGCGGGGCGAATCGCTGAGGAAATCGTCTCGGGCGATATCTCGAGCGGCGCCGCCGGAGATATTCAGCAAGCTACCAACATGGCGCGCGCCATGGTGATGCAATGGGGGATGAGTGAGCGCCTGGGCATGGTCCAATACGGCGATGATGACGAATACGTCTTTCTGGGCCGCGAGATGGCTCGCGCCAAGGTTTACAGCGAGTTCACCGCCCAGGAAATCGATTCCGAGGTCAAACGAATCATCGATTATTCCTACAAAACGGCGAAGGACCTGATTCTGGCCAACCTCGATAAACTCGAGTTGATCGCCAACTCGCTCCTGGAAGTCGAAACCTTGGACGGTCAGCAGGTGGAGGAAATTGTCCGGACGGGCAAATTCACCCCGCCCGCCGCCAAGCCTGAAATTCAAACGACCCTGGGCGCTCCGGCTGGCACGCCGCTGCCGGAGACTCCGGGAAAACTGACTCCGCCGACTCTGCCGGGGCTCGGCACCCCGGCCCCGGCCACAGCTTAAAAAAATGCCTGGCGAACGCCGCGTCCCAAACGGACGCGGCGTTTTCGTCCAAACTCAATTGACCCAGGAGCCTCATTTGGCGGGCGGCCCCGAGTGTTGGCGTCTATTCATCGCCTTTGACCCGCCGCCTGGGGTGAAAGCCCGGATGGCCGCCTCCCAGACGAGGCTCAAACGGGAACTCGCCCGCTCCCGGATCAGTTGGGTCAGACCCGAGCAGTTTCATCTTACACTAAGATTTCTTGGCGAAATCGAGGCTTCCCTTGCGGCCGAGGTGGCCGCCGCCATGGAACGGCTCTGCCGCGAACAAGCGCCGTTGCGTTTACGCGTGGCAGGCATCGGATGCTTTCCCGACCCGCGCCGGCCGCGTGTGATCTGGATCGGGGTGACGGACACCGAGAGCCAGTTGCCGGACTTTCAATCCCGGCTCGAGGCGGGCACCACCCGATTCTCCCCGGGGAAGGCCGGGGGGCGATTCACCGGCCACCTCACAATCGCCCGAATCAGGCGCCTGGACCACCACGAGGCGGTCGGATTCGCGGAATGCATCGAGCAATCCGCCGCGGAGATTTTGGGCGAGTGGCTCGCCACTGAGCTTTTGCTGATGCGCAGCCAATTTTTCGCCGGCGGAGTTCGGCATTCGATTCTCGCTGCGATACGGCTGAGGGCGGCTGGCGCTGATTGACTTGGAAGCGTCTGGCGGCTACGCTCTGGATCGAGAAAGATCATCAATGCTGGACGTTATCGAGAAGCTGCTCATTCTACAGGATCGCGATCGCAAACTCCGCCGCGTAAGCGGCGAACTCGGACATCTCGAACCCGAGCGGAAGGTCCTCCAGAACAAAGCTGAAGCGGCTCAGGCTGCTCTGGAAGCCGCGCGGGAAAACGTCAAGCGAACGGAAACCGGCCGCAAAGCCCTCGAGCTGGAGGTGCAAACGCGGAAGCAACAGATCGAGCGCTACGCGAACCAGCAACTTCAAACGCGCAAGAACGAGGAATATCGCGCGCTGGCTCAGCAAATCGAGACTTGCAAAGCTGAGATCTTTGAAATCGAGAACCGGGAAATTGGGCTGATGGAGCAGGCGGAGTCGGGGCAAAAGCGGGTGGCAGAACTGACTCAATCAGCGAAGGAGATCCGCGCTCTGGTGGAACATCAACTCGGGCAACTGACCGAGCGTGAAGGCGCGCTCAAAGCGGATTTGGCGGAGTTGGAGTCGAATCGCGCCCAGTTGGCGGAGGCGGTGGATGAAGCCGCGCGGAATCGTTACGAGCGTCTGTTGCGAAGCAAAGGCGAAAAAGTGGTGGTGGGCGTGCAGCACGGCGTGTGCGGCGGCTGCCACATGCGGCTGCCGGCGCAGATTTTGGTGAGTTGCCAGGCGCAGCAGGAATTGATCACCTGCACGAACTGCGGGCGCATTTTATATTACACCCGCGACATGGATCTCGCCGTCGCCGAGTGATCCGCCTCAGATGCCCCGCTCGTTGAGGACGATGTTTTTCCGCCCGAGCACGATGACCCGCGGCTGCCAGGCGGCGGCCTCTGCGCCCGGAACTTCGGTGAAGCTCATGATCGTGATCCGGTCGCCGGGTTTGCCCAGGTGGGCGGCGGCGCCGTTGAGCACGATTTGACCCGATCCTCGGGGGCCGGGGATGGCATAGGTTTCAAACCGGGCGGCGTTGGCCGTATTGCTGCAGAGGATTCGCTCGTAGGGGAACATGCCCGCCTTGTCCATCAGATCACGATCGATCGTGAGGCTGCCCTCGTATTCTAAATTGGCGTCGGTGATCTCGGCCCGGTGAATTTTCGATTTTAACAGATGTACAACCATAGTGGCCGGTCCATGCCCGGCTCGCAATTGCGGTAATATAATGCTCCGCGCGATGGTGCAAAGCGCGTTTTTGGTCCGTTTGGGCCAGCGGCTGGGGATGCGAGCATTTTCAATTCTGCTTCTCTGCGGCGGCTCTTTGGAGGGCCGGCGGGGTGGGCGAAAAGATCAGCAAATCCAACCCTTCAGCCCCGGCATTGAGACCGACGACACGAAAGCTGAAATACCTGGCGACCTTGTCAAACGGCGGCAGAAGAGAGAAATCCATCCATCCCTTCCATCCGTCTTGCGCGGCAGTCAGGCCTTCCGGAATCAGCTTCCCCGCGGCTCCCGAGAATGCCTCCGCGGGTTTGCTTTCCGCCGTCTCCGCGCGGAGGAGATCAAATAGGGCGCGTGTGGTGTCTGCTTGATTTTCGTAGGACTGCATGCTGTTTCCAGATAGCGTCACTTTCCGCAGGGCGTCGGCAAGGCCCGGGACATCGCGCAGCGGCCGGGGTGGAGTTTCGCTGCCGCGCAGGAATTCCTCGAGGAGGGCCGCCTCGGTGGAGAAGGCCAGGTAGCTGGCGGTGGGCGCGTAGAGCAGTTTGGGTCGCGCCACCGGTTTGCCATCTCCGCCTTCCGCCAGCGGCATGGCGGGCAGCGGAATGGAATAGATTTTGCGCCCCAGAAATTCGCGGACGTCGGGTGCGCCGGTCTGGTTCCCGAAAAATCCGACGAGGCTGCTCATCACGACGGCCAACACTTCAGGATTGGGCGAACCGAGCAGATACAAACCCGAGGTTTCCGGTGCGGCATCACTTCCGCGAAGCCGTTTTTCGTAATGGATCAGATCATCTCCCAAATTGCCGATCAGGCTCTTTCTGATGTCGAAAGCGGGATCGTTCTGGCGAGCGGCGGACTCGGCGGTGCCAAGGATGAAATTGAAAGCGCTCAAGGCTTGCGGCGAGAGGTCGGTCAGCATGGCTTCAATGGTTGTCCAGGTCTGCTGGCCGTTTAACCGCCAACGCTCAAACTTGATGGCATCCGCCGGGACAAACGGCGGCGGGCCGGCATCCCTGGGTTGGCCGGCCAGAATTTTGAGCAACCCTTGCCGGGAGCTTTCCGGCGCGCCCAAGTGGATCCGGGTGAGCGAACCCTCAGCATTGCTTTGGAAGGTGCTCGCGACAGTCTTGAGGCCGGTGAAACCCGTGGCTTTCAAAGCTTTTCCCCAATCGAAAACATCGAAGGGATTCGGGGCCTCTGGATTCTCCTTTTTTTCGGCGGCGATGCGCGTCCAGCCATTGATCAAGGTTTGCGCGTTCAGCCACGCATACAGGGGAGCCTCGCGGAAGAGCGGGTTGTGGCTCTGCTGGTAAATCGCCAGACCGCCCAAGGTCGGGATGCCGCCCCCGCCCAGCGCCACGAGGACTTTTTCGAGCGGACGCGGGTCGGTGCCGAGGAGCAACAGGGATCCGGCCTGGCCGAGGTAAAGCGTGGGGGGCGTTTCGTCGCGCGGCGCCGGCTCCTCCGATCCGAGTTCCTGCACTTCAGACGATGGGGGCAGGAGCGTTCGTAGCGGCGTCGGCACCTCGTTTGTGGAGAGCGGGATGACCGTAAACTCGAGGCCGTGAATGATTTCGGATTTGGCGGGTTTGCCGGCCTCGAGCCATTTTCGGCGCAGTTCGGCCAGGTTTGTTCTCAGTTGTCCGGCTTGATCCCCGCTGTCCATCAACATCAATGTCGCCAGCTTTCGCCCGGACTCGTCAGGCCAGCCATTTTGAACGAGTGCCAGCGTGATCTGGCCTTGCGGCAGATCAAGGTAATCCTTGAATCGGACACCCAGTTCGCGCTCGATCGGCTGGACGAATTCGGACTCCCACTTGGTCAGAAACTTGTCGCGAAACGCGCGCATAGCGGGATCGTGCCAAAACTGCCGCGGCCAGGAACCCCGATAAAGCTCCCGCATCCGCGTAAAATCCGGGGTCGTGATCAGCGCCAGGGTGTCCTCGGGCAGCAGCTTTTCGGCGGGGGGAATGGGCGCGGCACCGACTCGGGACGCGAGCAGCAGCGCCGGAAGCAACATCCCGCCGAGCAGGCGCCGGGCCATGGCGGCGAAGCCAGGAACATGGAGGTTTGGAATGTGCATACAGGATGTTTCATTGCGCTGGACCGAAATCAAGCGCCCACGCATGAAGATAGTCAAAATGCCGCAATGGAGGACAAGAAAAAAGCGAGGCGGATGCCTCGCTCGAGAGATCTGGTGAGTTCGCCGTTTACGTCTTGGCAGGGCCGCGGTTTTCCTTCTCCTTCACCAACGTGGCGCCCTTTCCGAGCCGGCGGCGGAGGTAGGTGAGCTTGGCCCGTCGCACGGCCCCTCGACGCTCGACCTCTACTTTGTCCACGCGCGGCGAATGGACCGGAAACACCCGCTCGACGCCTTCGCCGTGGCTGATGCGTCGCACGGTGAACATCTCGTTCAAACCGCGCCCTCGGCGGCCGATGACGACGCCCGCGAAAATCTGGATTCGCTCTTTGTCGCCTTCCACCACTTTGGTATGCACGCGGACGGTGTCGCCCACGTTAAAATCGACCGGGTTCTTGCGAAACTGCTCGGACTCAATTTTGTCTAATAATGCCTGGTTCATAAAAAATTTCTTTTGGCGGCGGCGCCGATTTCTATAATAAATCCGGCCGTCGCTCACGGGTGCGTCGTTGCGCCTGGTCCGCCCGCCAGCGGGCAATCTCCGCGTGATTGCCGGAGAGGAGCACTTCCGGCACCTTCAGGCCGCGAAATTCCGCCGGCCGCGTGTACTGCGGATATTCCAACAATCCCTGACTGAACGATTCAGCCGCAGCACTTTCGTCATCGCCCAGCGCCCCGGGCAGCAATCGGGTCACCGCGTCAACAATCACCATGGCCGGCAGCGCGCCGTTGGTCAGAACGAAATCGCCAATCGACAATTCATCGTCCGCCAGTTTTTCACGAATGCGCTCGTCAAAACCCTCGTAATGACCGCAAATCAATAACAGATCGTTGTGCCCGGCCAATTCGGCGGCAATCGACTGGTCAAACCGGCGTCCGGCCGGCGAGAGCAGAATCACCCGCGTGGGCTCCCGCCGCAGCGCCTCGACCGCCTCAAAGATCGGTTCAGCCTTCAATAGCATTCCCGGTCCGCCGCCAAATGGACGGTCATCGACGGTCCGGTGGCGATCGTGCGCGTAATCGCGCAAATTGTGCAACCGCAAATCCAATAATCCCGAACGGCGCGCCCGCATGATGATGCTTTCATCGAGCGGCCCCGCGAACATGGCGGGGAACAGAGTGAGGACGTCGATTCTCATTCAGCCGAGCCGCCGCCCGCCGCGCCTGGCTCAGGTTTTGGCCGGCGGCTGATCCTCGACGATCTCCACGGAGCAGCGCAGGCCTTTGCGGGCGCTGCCGGCCAGCAGCAGCGAGCGAATCGCATTGATCGTCATTCCCTGCCGGCCAATGATTTTCCCGACATCCTGCGGGTGCAGCCGCAGCTCGTAAACCGTCATGCCTTCGCGCTCCACGGGCGTAACGGTGGCTTCGTCCGGATGTTGCACCAGCCCTTTAACGACGTATTCGAGAAAGGCCCGCATGGCGCGGAGAGGTTAGGCCGCCGCCGCCCGGCTGGCCTGCTTGATAAAACTGGCCACGGTCTCGCTCGGCTGGGCGCCTTTGCTGAGCCAGTAGTTCGCCCGGTCGAGGTCGAACTTAAAGTTCTCGCCCTTCTGGAGCGGCTGGTAGGTGCCCAGTTCCTCGATGAACTTGCCGTCTCGAGGGCTGCGGCTATCCGCTACGACAATGCGGAAAACCGGGGCGTTCTTCGCCCCCACCCGCTTCATTCGAATTTTTACTGACATAACAATATAGATTGCCATCCCTGCCGGCTGGCTGCCGCCCGCCAGGAGATTTCCAAAATGAGCGGGAAGACTAGCCCCCTTCGGGACGCTTTGCAAGAACCTTCTTCGGAAAAAAATCGTCGCGGTCAATTTGGGAATGCGTTCCCTGAGCGAAAGGTTGGAGCCGAACCGCAGTTTGCGCTTCTCACCGGAGGCTTTCTCGACCATCGTCAGCGCTTTGGCAAAGCACCGGCGAAATCCACCGCGACGAAACCTGATCCACCATGGCCAAACCCGCGCACATTGAGTTGCCGACTGGCGAACAGATCCGCATTCTTCACGAGGATCGGTCCGTGCTGGCCATCGACAAACCCCCCGGCTGGCTGCTTGCCCCAGAATCGTGGCAACGCACCGCCCGCAACCTCCAGGCGGCGCTCGTGTCGTCGCTGCGCGCGGGGGATTTTTGGGCGCGCTCGCGCAACCTGAAATATGTTCGGTTTGTGCATCGACTCGATGCGGAAACGAGCGGCGTCCTGTTGCTGGCCAAGAGCTCCGGCGCGCTCCGCGCCTGCGGCGCTTTGTTTCAAACCCGTGCGGTGGAGAAAATTTATCTCGCGGTAGTCCGCGGCGCCCCGTCGCGGCGCGAATGGACGGCCCATGATCCGCTGGGAGAGGCGCCAGGTCGGCGCGGGCGGATGCGGATTGATCGCCGGGCGGGGAAGGCCGCCGAGACCCACTTTCGAGTGCTCCAGATCCGCGGTGGACAGGCTTTGCTCCGGGCAGCGCCGCGGACCGGCCGCACCCACCAGATACGAGTGCATTTGGCGGCGGCGAGGCTGCCCGTTCTCGGCGACGCTTTGTACGGAGGCGGGGCGGAATCGAACTCCGGCACGGCATTGCGCGATCGCGGGTTCCAAGCCCTGGCGCTGCGCGCCGTGGAACTCGGGTACGTCGATCCTTTCACGCGCGGACCGGTCCGGATCCGCGCTCCGTTCGAGGCCTTCGTTCACGAATTCGGATTCGACATTCCCGAACTTTAAACTGAATTTGTTGCATGGAGAATCAGGCAGACGGGGTGGCGGAAGGACGCGTTTCCGCTCCCATCGAATTTCGCGCCTCGTCGATTCACGGACGCGGTGGATTTGCGCGGCGATTCATCCCCGGAGGGATCCGCGTGATCGAATACGTTGGGCGGCGGATCAGCAAGGAGGAATCGCTCCAGCTCTGCGAGGCGAACAACCATTACATTTTCGGTGTGGACGACACCACCGATCTGGACGGAGATGTGGAATGGAACTCCGCCCGGCTCCTGAACCATAGCTGCTCACCGAACTGCGAAGCCGTGCTGGATCAGGGACGTGTCTGGATCTGTTCACTCAGGGACATCGCTCCGGGCGAGGAATTGACCTTCAATTATGGGTACGATTTAATCGATTTTGAGGATTACCCCTGCCATTGCGGAGCGCCTGAGTGCGTGGGCTACATGGTTGCCGAAGAACATTTCGGGCAGGTGAGAAGGCAGCGGGAGGGCAGAAGGCTGTAGCCGCGCGATCCGCTGGCGAAGAACGGACGGACGGAAGTCTCGCCGCCCGATTCCACTCAATACTTCACGCCACATCCATACGGCTTGGTTTTGGTGGTCTTGACCGCCTCGCCGGCCTGAAGTTGTTGCACCGCCGCGCGGACATAGTTGCGCGCGGTTCGAGGATCACCGCTGGGACTGGGGCGGTCGTCGATGGCGCCGTCGTAGGCAAGGTTTCCCCTGGCGTCCACCACGAACATGTGCGGGGTGGTGCGCATGCCGTAGGATTTGCCGATGACGCCAGACTCATCGTCGAGCATGGCGGTGGCCCGGTTTTTTTGCGCCGACCATTCCTTTTGCGCGGCCTCGGGGGTGCGATAGCCGGGATTGCTCCGGGACGTGGAGTTCACCGCCAGCCAGATCACGCCCTGAGCCGTCAATTCCTTTTGCAAATCTTGCATTGCGCCAGTGACATAGTGGTTGCGACAATAAGGGCAGTCCAGATTGTAGGCTTCGAGCACGATGATTTTCCCCTGGTAATCCTCCAGCGTGTGAACTTTGCCGGTGATGTCCTTAACGGAAAATGGCGGAGCTTTATCGCCGATGCTGGCGGCAGCCAAGTTGGAAACGACGCCCAGCAGCAGCACTGCTGAAGCGCAGGAAAGGAGCGTGGTTCTCATAATTCGCTTGTCCTCATGAGTTGCCAGGCAATAAAGCACTCTTTTGCGGAAAGGGCAACGCGCAGCCCAGCCGGCGAGCGAGCGAAAAAGGCGCAGCGGCAGCCGCGCGCGGCGGGCCAACCGAATTCCGTGACTATTCTTGAAAGCCTTTCGACGACCTCGGCCCGTCAGGCGATCTGCTGTTGGTGTTTTCATTGACTGGCGGGCTGGCGGCTCGCACTCTCCGGGAATGTTGCACGCGAGTTTGCGGCGAGCAGTGGAGGCGCGGATGCCGGCGGGGCTGGACTGGCTGCGGCGGATGGTCGAAATCAACAGCTACACCGCCAACGCCGAAGGGGTGAACCGGCTGGGCCGGCTGACCGCGGAGGCGTTCGCGCCGCTGGGGTTCACCGCCGAGTTTGTTCCCTCCACCAACCCGGCCTGGGGCCAGCATCTGGTGCTCACCCGGCCGGGCGGGCGGACGGGCATCGCGATGATTTCGCACCTGGACACGGTGTTTCCCCCGGAGGAGGAGGCCCGCAACCAGTTTCGGTGGGAGGTCGAGGGGGATCGTATTTTCGGGCCAGGCACGCACGACATCAAGGGTGGCACGATCATGATGTGGCTGGTACTCCACGCGCTGCGCGAGCAGGCGCCGGAGGTTTTCGAGGGCGTCAGTTGGAAGCTGATCTGGAACTCGTCGGAGGAATGTTTTTCACCTGATTTCGAGACGGTTTGCCGCGCGAATTTTGGTCCGGGCACCCGGGCGGCGCTGGTTTTCGAGGCGGAGGGGCGGGAGGCGGGAAGGAGTCTGCTGGTGGTGGCGCGCAAGGGGCGCGGCACCTGGCGGGTTGCGGTGAGCGGCCGCGGTTCGCATGCGGGCGGCCGGCACTCGCATGGCGTGAACGCCATTGTTCAACTGGGAGAAGTGGCCGGGAAGATCGCCGGGCTGACCGATTATGCCTCCGACCTGACCTTCAACGTGGCGGTGATCCGCGGCGGGACGGTGTATAACCGGGTGCCGCACGAGGCCGTCGCCGAAGGGGAGTTCCGCGCCTTCCGGCCGGAGGTTCTTGCCCGGGCCAGGGCGAGCCTGCTCGGGCTCGCCGGGCGCGGGGAGGTGAGGAGTCCCGATGACGGCTTCGCCTGCGAGATCAAGACCGAGATTCTCAGCGAGAGCGCGGGCTGGCCGCGCAATCCGGGGACGGAAAACCTGTATGCCATCTGGAAGGCGGCGGCGGACGAATTGAGCCTGCCCCTCGGCCCGCAGGAGCGGGGCGGCTTGAGTGACGGCAATTTGATTTGGGGCGCCGTTCCCACCCTCGACGGCCTGGGTCCCTGGGGCGAAAATGACCACTGCTCGGAAAGAAGCGCGGACGGCTCAAAGCTGCCGGAATACGTGGAGATTTCCTCCTTTGCGCCCAAGGCGGTGCTGAACGCGCTGGCGATTGCGCGGCTGGCCGGCGCCTGAATTCCGGATTCGACTTCTCCCGGCGCGAAACCGGTGTAGTGTGTTGGTCATGCTTTTGGAGTTCACCAAGATGAACGGCGCCGGGAACGATTTTGTGCTGCTGGACGGGCGCAACGGCGGGGCCGGTCTTTCCCCCGGGCAAATTGTGAAGCTTTGCGATCGGCACCGCGGCGTGGGGGCGGATGGCGTGATTGTGTTGGTCCCTTGCGCCTCCGGCAAGGCGGACTGGGCGTGGCGCTTTTACAACAGCGATGGCGGCACGGGTGAAATGTGCGGCAACGGCGCGCGCTGTTTCGCGAAATATGTCCGCCGGCAAGCCGGCGGCGGGGAGCAGTTCACCTTTGAAACCGAGGCCGGCGTGATCGCCGCCCGAATTTCGGGGGAGCTGGTCACCGTGGACCTGACGGCGCCGGCGGAGCTGCGGTTGAACGAAACGGTGCGGTTGCGCGCGGGCGAGCAGGTCATTCATTCCATCAACACCGGCGTGCCGCACGCCGTGTTGTTCGTCCCGGACGCGGACCGGGCCATGGTGATGGAGTGGGGGGCCGAGATTCGGCGGCATCCGCATTTCGGGCCGCGCGGGACGAACGTCAACTTCGTTCAAGAGCTCGGGCCGGACCACATCCGAGTGCGCACCTTCGAGCGCGGCGTCGAGGGGGAGACGCTCGCCTGCGGCACCGGCGTCACGGCGGCGGCGCTGGTGGCCGCGAGCGTGCGGGGCTTCCAGTCCCCGGTGCGGGTCCAAGTCCAGGGGGGGGATGCGCTGAAGGTCAGCTTCGCGCGCCGGGGCGAGGGATTTGCCGAGGTTCGGTTGACTGGCCCGGCGGAATTCGTTTTTGACGGGAAGATCGAGCTCGGGGAATGAGAGGCTGCCGGCGAACCTCGACGCCTCGCGAAGGCTGCTACAAAATCATTGCTAGCCAAGCCGGCGCGGCCGGCGCATTGTTGGCAGGGTTGTTTCATGTTTACCGGAACTTTTACCGCAATCGTCACACCATTTAAGAATGGGGTTTTGGATGAACCGGCGCTCGAGCGTTTGATCAAAATGCAGATCAAGGCCGGGGTGGACGGCATTGTGCCGGTCGGGACCACCGGCGAATCGCCGACGGTCGATTATGAGGAGCACGCGCACATCATTGAATTATCCGTCCGGTGGGCGCGGAAACGGATCAAGGTGTTGGCGGGAACCGGCGGCAATTCGACCGCGGAAGCCATTTACCTGACCCGGCGGGCCGAGGAGGCCGGGGCGGACGGATCGCTGCAAGTGGCGCCGTATTACAACAAACCGACGCAGGAGGGATTGTTCCAGCACTTCCGCGAGGTGGCGCGCCAGACGCGGCTGCCGATCGTGCTCTATAGCATTCCGGGGCGGTGCGGCATTGAGATTGCCGTTGATACCGTGCGGCGGCTCACCCAGGCCTGCAAGAACATCACCGGCATCAAGGAGGCGGGCGGCAACGCGGACCGGGTCAGCCAGTTGCGCGCGGCGCTCGGGCCGAAATTTGAGATTGTCAGCGGCGATGACGCGCTGACGCTGCCGTTCATGGCGGTGGGCGCCCAAGGGGTGATCAGCGTGGCCTCGAACCTCATTCCGGGGCCGGTCACCCGGATGGTGAGGGCCTACGCCAAAGGGGATCTCAAAACAGCGCTAAGCCTGCACGAGAAGTATTATCCGGTATTCAAAGACCTGTTTATCGAGACCAACCCGGTGCCCGTGAAGGCGGCCCTGGCCATGATGGGTTGGATCGAGGAGGATTATCGGCTGCCGCTGGTCGCCATGGACTCGAGGAACCGCGAGGCGCTCAAAGCCACGCTGCGCCGCTGCGGAGTTTTGAAATAGCGCCATGGGCAGGATCATCATTGCGGGAGCGCACGGTCGGATGGGCAAAGCGCTGACGGCCAGCGCGGCCCGGTTCCCCAATTTGCGGGTCGTGGCGGAGATCGACACCGGCGACGATTTGAAGCGCGTGATCGACACCGGGGATGTGGTGGTCGACTTCAGCTCGCCGGCGGCGACGCCGGGTTTCGCCGAGCTTTGCCTGAGCCATGGCAAAGCCATGGTCATCGGCACGACGGGGCACAATCCAGAGGAGTTGGCGCGCATTACCCGGTGTCAGAGCGGGATACCGATCGTGCTTGCCTCGAACTTTTCCACCGGCGTCAATGCCTTGTTCTGGCTCACGCGCAAAGCCGCCGAGATTCTCGGACCGGACTATGACCTCGAGATCGTGGAGATGCATCACCGGCTGAAGCGGGACGCTCCGAGCGGCACCGCGCGGACGCTCGCGGAGATTTTGGCGGAAGTCCGCCGTCTGGATTTGGCCCAGGCCGTCCGCCCTGGCCGGCACGGTCTGGTGGGCGAGCGGGGCGGGGGAGAGATCGGGATTCATTCCGTCCGCGGGGGCGACGTGGTGGGAGATCACACCGTCATTTTCGCCGGGCTGGGCGAGCGGGTGGAATTGACCCATAAGGCGTCCAGCCGGGAGACCTTTGCCAACGGCGCGTTGCGGGCCGCCGAATGGGTATCCGGGCAAAAGCCCGGGCTATACGACATGCGGGCCGTGCTGGGGCTGAAATGAAGTGAGTTCGGACGAACTGGTGATCGTAGCCCTGGGGTCGAACCTCGGCGATCCGCGCGAAAATGTGCTCCTCGGAATCGAGGCGCTGCGCCGTTTCTCCGACCAACCGCTCCTGGTTTCCTGCCTGATGCCGAGCCGGCCGGTGGACTGCCCTTCCGGCTCGCCGGATTTCATCAACGCCGCGGTCGCGTTCATTCCGCGGCCTGACGAGACCCCGGAGCGGTTGCTGCGCGAGTTGCAGGCGATCGAGCAGGCCTTCGGCCGGAAACCTAAACTGGTTTTGAACGAGCCCCGGCCGCTGGATCTGGACTTGATTGCCTTCCAGCGGGAGGTGAGAAACACTCCGGAGCTGACCCTGCCGCATCCCCGTGCGGTTCAGCGCGCCTTTGTATTGCGTCCGCTGGCGGAATTGGCCCCAGACTTAATTTTGCCGGGCCAGCAACTCACCGTGCGCGAGTTGCTGAGCCGGATTTCCTGAGTGCGCGCGTTAACGCGCCGCGACAACCGCCTCGGCTTCTTTTTCCGCGGTTTTGGGTGGCGGACGGAAGAGCAAGGCCAGCGCCAGGGCGGCGAGCACCGCGGCTGCCAGCGGCACCTCGAATAGAGCGCGGAAGTTGACCAACTGAGTGACTTTATTGGTGAACACATTCTGCAGCAGATACGGGCAGATCCAGTTGGCGGCCAGCGCACCGATACCGAGGATGACGGCGTTAAACAACCCCTGGGCGCTTGATCGGACATCCTTGGGGAAATGTTCGTCCACGAAGATATAAACGGTGGCGAAGAAGAAGGCGTAGCAGACCCCATGGATTAATTGGACCAGCACTACGGGGCGTGCCTCCGGATAGTAGGCGTAAATTCCGAACCGGGCTGCGTGTCCCAGCACGCCGATCACCATGGTCCAGCGCCAGCCCAGACGTTTGAGAGTGGCTCCAAGGATAAACATGGTCAGGATTTCCATGACCTGGCCGATGCTCATCACCGGCATGATCCAGTTGCCAGCAATGCCGACCCCCCCGACCTCCTTGCTGGCGCCGAGAAAAACGCCGGTCCAGTTGAAGTAGCAATACAACAGAAAGGAATCCACCAGAGTCACCAGCCAGAGGATGAGCACAAATGGATGGCGGAGCAGTTTAATGGCCTCGAGCCAGGCCAGGCGGTCGGCGCCACGCTCGACTTTTTTGGGCGGCGTGTGGGGCAGCATCAAACTCCAGGCGGCCAGCACGAACGAGGCGAGGCCCGCGACGATGAACGTCCAGCGCGTGGCCCGGTGCAGCGCGTCGCCGGTCAGCCCCGAGCTGAGCACGGTGCCGAGCCAGTTGGCGATCCCGACCGGATGGGCGGCGTGAACCTTGTCCCAGTCCACCAAAATGAAGGTGAACGGCCAGGCGGCCAAAACCCAGCCGATGCTGCCTCCCATGCGAATCGGGCCGAACTCCCGCTGAGCGTCCTTCATTTGGGTGAAGGCGATCGAGTTGGCGATAGAGATGGTCGGCACATACAAGAGACAGTGGATCATCATCAGAGCGAAAAACGGCCAAAAACTGCGGGTCCAGGCTAGCGAGAGAATAGCCAATCCGCCGGCCAGATGGCTGAACGCGAGAAACTTCTCGGCGGCGAAGTTGCGATCGGCGAACTGCGTGCTGAAAAACATGCCGACAATGGCGGCGATGGGAAAGGCGCTTAAAATCCAAGACTGCTCGCCGGGAGAGAAACCGAGGCTGGGGAGATACCCGTAAATCAGGGGGAGCCAGCACCCCCAGATAAACAACTGCAAGACCATCATCACGAACAGCTTGAAGCGGATGCCTATGCTCATATTTTCTGGATATTAGGAAAGCTGGCCGGAGCTGTCACCAGGAATCTGATTTGTCGATGCTCCCATCTTCCCGGGTGGGGCGGGCGGCGAATTGGACAACGGAAGGCGCGTGGTTTAAGCTGCCTCATGCAAATGGTGCGTGGGGAGTCGGTCGCCAATCTTTCCCAGTTTCAACCGGTGTCGGTTTTTCAAGTGGTGTTCCCGCATCCGCTGATCCTGGCTTCCGGATCGCCTCGCCGAGCGGATTTGCTGCGCCAGCTTGGTGTGAGCTTTAACGTGAAACCCAGTGAAGCGCCTGAGATTCAGCACGACCAGTTCACCGCGCGCGAGGCGGCGCAGGTCAATGCTTACCGCAAAGCGCGATCCGTGGCCAAGAAATTCCCCGATTGGGTGGTGCTGGGCGCGGACACCTTGGTTTGTCAGGGAGCACGGGTTTTCGGCAAGCCCGCCAACCTGGACGACGCCTACCGAATGCTTGAAGAACTGGAGGGGACGGAGCACCAAGTGGTGACCGCCATCTGCCTGATGCACCTGCGCGCTCGGCGTCAAACGATTTGTTCGGAAAGCACTGAGGTGCGATTCCGCCCACTCACTGCGGTGGACATCCGGCGTTATCTGACGCAGGTCAACCCACTCGACAAAGCGGGTGCGTATGCGATTCAAGAACACGGAGATTGGATCGTGGAAGGGGTGCGGGGCTCCTACAGCAACGTCGTCGGCCTGCCCTTGGAACGTCTGTCACAGGAATTGAACCGTTGGACGCGCCGGGCTTGATTCCGGGGCGAGGCCGCGCGGTCGTTCCGCGCGTTCGACTGTGTCGATCACTCGCCGATAGTACATCGGTGACAGCGGCGCTGTGCGACTTCGCCGGATTGCTTTCTTTTCGCCAGCCGCATAGATTTTCCTCCAATGTATCGCCGCAACCTGGTGTTTGCCGCCGCCTGCCTGGGCATGCTCTTGTTTGGCATCGTGTTCCTCTCCCTGGGGTCGGTCAACAACATGCTGGCGGAGCGATTTGAGCTCGATGACAACGGCATCGGCACGTTGACGGCGCTGCTGCCCTTCGGGATTCTGACGGGCTCGCTGGTGTTTGGCCCGATCGTGGACCGGTTTGGGTATAAATGGCTGCTGATTATCTGCGCCCTGGTGGTGATGGCCGGGCTCGAGGGCATGGCGTTTGCGGGAGGCAAAGGCTGGATCCAACTCTTTGTGTTCTTGATCGGGTTTGGCGGCGGGGTGCTCAATGGCGCCACCAACGCCCTCGTCGCGGATGTCAGCGAGGGGGAGCGCGGCGCCCGGTTGAGTCTGCTCGGGGTTTTCTTCGGCATCGGCGCGCTAGGCATGCCCTCGACTTTGGCCGCCCTGTCGCGGCATTTGCCGCTGAGCACGATTGTGGCTGGCATCGGGGCGGTGGTGGCGATCCCGGTGGTTTATTTTCTCGTCATTCGCTTCCCCCCGCCCAAGCAGCGCGCGGGCGGCGGCGCGGCGGGATCCTGGCTGCAACTGGCCCGGCAGCCGATTTTTCTCATTGCCGGGCTCGCCCTGGCCATTCAAAGCGGAATGGAAGGGATGTCCAACGACTGGATGACGCGGTATTTCAAGAAGGTCACTCTGGCTGGCTCGCGGGCCGCTGATTGGGAAACGTTGCTGGGCCTGATGGCGGTGACGGGCGCGATGGTGGTCGCGCGGCTGTTCCTGAGCTGGGTGCTGAAGCGCGCGGCCTCGCAATGGGTGTTGTTCATCAGCGTAGGCGTGACCGCCTCCGGCGCCGCGCTGCTCATGGTCGCGGGCAGCTACGGCGTGGCGCTGACCTCGGCGCTGCTGATCGGGGCCGGCCTGGCCGCGTGCTTTCCCATTGTGCTGGGCTACATCGGGGATCTTTATCCGGCCCAGTCCGGCACCGCGTTCAGCACCATTTTCTTCATTGCCCTGATCGGCAACATGACCATCAACAAGACTTTTGGTTTCATTGCCCACAGCCACGGCATCCAGCAGTACACCAAGGTGATGCTCGTCTGCCTTTCGCTCTCGGCCCTGCTGCTTTACCTCGTCACGCGACGAATCAAACCACAACCAAAACGAAATACGCAAAATGAGCAACAACCTGGCCAGGCAATGGCTGGATAACACCCGCGCGGTCATGGACCGCATCGAACAAACCCAAATGGCCAACATCCGCCGGGCGGCGGAGGTGATGGCCGACTCGATCCAGGCGGATCGCTGGGTCCATGTCTTCGGCTGCGGCCACGGCACCATTCCGGTGGAGGAAATGTATCCTCGCATCGGCGGCTTCGTCGGCTTTCATCCCATGGTCGAGCTGCCGTTGACCTTCTTCACCCGGATTGTGGGCGAGATGGGCGTCCACCAGTTCGTCTTCCTCGAGCGCGTCGAGGGCTACGGCGTGCAGATCATGAAGGGCTACAACTTCGATCCGCGCGACACGATGTGGATCTTCTCCCATTCCGGCATCAACAACGTGAACATCGACATCGCCATCGAAGCCCGCAAACGCGGCATGAAGGTGATCGCCTACGGCTCCGCCGAAGCCGCCAAAGGCAAGCAAACCCGGCATTCCTCCGGCAAAACCATCTTCGACCTGGCGGATATCGTCGTGGATTCCTGCGCGCCCATCGGCGACTCCTGCGTCCCGCTCAAGAACCACGTGGATAAGGTCGGCCCGGTCTCGACCATGGCCTTCGTCACTTGCGTGTGGATGACCGTCTGCACGGTGGCCGAAATCCTCGCCGACCGGGGAGTGAAGCTCTACATCAATCCCTCGCATAACGTGCCTGGCGACACCACCGCCCGAGAGCGCCTCGACGCCGCCCTGGCCGAATACAAAAAACGCATCGCCGGCGTCTGAGCCGTCGCCGGAATTGCGGGCGCGCGGGGCGGGGCAGCAACAGCCCGCCCCGCGGCCCACGATTTACGCCAGATACGTTCCTGAAGCCACTTCTCCGCCGCGGCCCGTCCAATTGGTATGGAAAAACTGGCCCCGCGGCTGATCGATCCGCTCGTAGGTGTGGGCGCCGAAATAATCACGCTGCGCCTGGAGTAAATTCGCCGGCAGCCGCTCGGCGCGGTAGCCGTCGTAAAACGCCAGCCCGGTGCTCAGCGCCGGCGCCGGAATCCCCTTCTTGACCGCCCCGGCCACCACGTTCCGCCAGGAGCGGTGTGATCCGCTCAAGGCCTTGCGGAAGAAGGGATCGAGCATCAGGTTCGCCAGTTTCGGCCGGTGGTCGAACGCTTCCTTGATCCGGCCCAGGAACACGCTGCGGATGATACATCCGCCCCGCCACATCAGCGCGATGCCGCCGTGGTTCAAATTCCAATTATGTTGCGCCGCCGCGGCGCGCATCAGCATGTATCCCTGCGCGTAGGAGACGATCTTGGCGGCGTAGAGCGCGCGCCGGAGGTCCTCGATCCATTTGGCGCGATTCCCCTTAAGGGCCGGGTTGGGGCCGCGCAGCTTCTTCGCGGCCGCCACGCGCTCGTCCTTCAGCGCCGAAATCATCCGCGCGTACACCGCCTCGGCGATCAAGGTGATCGGGATGCCGAGTTCCTGAGACGAGATCACCGTCCATTTGCCGGTGCCCTTTTGCCCGGCGGTGTCGAGGATTTTCTCCACCAGCGGCTCGCCATCGGCATCCTGGAAGGCGAGGATGTCGCGCGTGATCTCGATCAAGTACGAGTTGAGCTCCCCCTCCTGCCATTCGGCAAACACCTGGTGCTGCTCCGCCGCGGTCATCCCCAGACCCGTCTTCATCAGGTTATAGGCTTCGCAGATGAGCTGCATGTCGCCGTATTCGATGCCGTTGTGGACCATTTTCACGAAATGCCCGGCGCCATTCTCGCCGACCCAATCGCAGCAGGGTGTGCCGTCCTCGACCTTGGCGGCGATGCTCTGAAAAATCTCCTTTACGTGCGGCCACGCCGCCGGCGAACCGCCCGGCATGATGCTCGGTCCGCGCCGCGCCCCCTCTTCGCCGCCCGAGACCCCGGCGCCGATGTAAAGCAGGCCCCGGGACTCGACCTCGCGCGCGCGGCGCATCGTGTCCTCGAATCGCGAGTTGCCGCCGTCGATGATGATGTCTCCCGGCTCGAGCACGGGTAAGAGATGCTCGATGAACTCATCCACCGGCGGCCCGGCCTTCACCATCAGCATCACCCGCCGCGGCCGCTTCAGCAGCCTGGCCATCTCCTCGAGCGAGCGCGCTCCGATCACCTTCGTTCCCTTCGCCTCTTTCGCAAGAAACTCGTCCACCTTGGAAAGGGTGCGGTTGAACGCCACCACGGTAAACCCATGGTCGTTCATGTTTAAAATCAGATTCTGGCCCATTACGGCCAGTCCAATCACAGCAATATCAGCATTAGATTCCATAGCGATTCCGAACGTCACTCGACAATACTCCAGCGGACGGGGAATAAAAGTGGAAAAGGCCCGGCTATTCCGCGGGAAAGGAGGAGTCCTCCTCCCGCGGCCTGGAGGCGGCACGCGGGGTTTTCGCCGGGCTGGAGGCTTAGCGCGGCCGCACCAGCACCCGGAGCCGCTTGAAGGGGTAGGAAGCGGCGTTGGCGGCAAAAGTCCAATCGGGGTTGCCTTGCGGCTGGTTGCCGATCCCTAGATCCGCGCCGCCGCCGGCCTGCCAGTGGTTCAGCGCGAAGAGGGTTTGCCTGGCGGCGAAGTTATGAACCTGCATCGAACCGTATCCGTTGGACGGGTCGCCGGGTTGATCTCCGAAATCATACTTCTCATCGGAGGCTCCCGGAATTTTCGCCGAGTTCATCTGGCCGTAGTTGTTTGGCCAGAACTCGAGATTGCCGCCGGCCAGATTAACGCCCGTGGTGATGGTTCTGAGGTTTGACAACACGGTCAGATTCGACACCGGCCGCTGGAAATGCGCCCCGGACTGAAATGTGGGGATGCCGATTTCGTCGAGCGAGCTGGTGAAGGCGTCCATCGACACATAGAGGCATTCGGTCTCGCCATCCGCCCGCCGTAGCTCCAGAAAGTACGCGATTCGGTCGAACGGCCTGGCCAGCTTTCGATGATTGTCGATTTCACGAGGCGGGTCGGCCGAAAGTTTGGCCAGGTCGTAGTCATAAACCAATTGATATTCCAGGGATTCCGGCGCCACGATGCCGAGCGGGTCGCGTTTCGGGAGGTCGCCGGCGCGGAAGGCGCCGGTCGGCAGACCGGCGGTGTTTTCCAGGTTGGGTTCCGCCAGCATGTTCCAGGCGAAGCGCATGGCCACGGGATGCCGAACCCCCGGAGCGGAGAGCACCACGCTGGCGCCTTCGATCCGCGCCTGCGCCGGCGCGAAGCCGCCCTCGTCCGCATCGATGATTTCAAACCAGTTCAGCGGTTTGCCGTCCCGGCTGCGCAAGCCGCCGGCCACATGGTCAAAAGCTACCCGCAGTTCGTTCTGCTCGGCGGACATGGCTTTAAAGGTTGGGCCGGAATAAACGATTCCTTCGCGGCCATACGTTTTGGCGAGCGCCCAAAGCGCCAATCGCCGGCCGACCTCTTGTTTGTTGGTGGGATGGATGTCCTGGAGGTCGCCGATATCATTGATGACCACCATGCCGACATTAGGAAGCTGCTGCGCGCGCGCTTGGGCCTCCCAAAAATCCCCCAGGCGCTCGGGGTTGCCGCCGTAATTAAACGGCGCGATCTGGACAAAGTAGAACGGAAAATCCTCACCGCCCCAGAGCCGCCGCCAGCCCTCGATCAAAGCCCGCATCCGATCGGTGTATTGGGCGCCCTGGCCGAGGTTCGATTCCCCCTGGTACCAGATCACCCCGCGGATCGCCAGCGGGCAAAGCGGATGAATCATTCCATGGTAGAGAGTGGTGGGGCTGTGCAGGCTGTGGGGAGGCCGGATTTCCGCGGGCATCACCGGCATGGGGGGCGCCGCCCGCCGGGCCGCCGCGGCGGTGCGGGCCTCGGCCAGCCACTGTTCCGTGGCGGCGAGAAACACCGCCAGCCGTTGCTGGTGCGCTTCCGTCTGGGGCAGCCGCAATCGCAACGCCTCATATTCCTCTTTGAGCGAGGGCACGAGGCCAAATCCCTCCGGCGGCGTCCAGCTCTCGATGAGCGTGCCGCCCCAGGTCGAGTCAATCAAGCCGACTGGTGTCTGGAGCTCCGCCTCCAGTTTGCGTCCGAAATAGTAAGCGGCCGCCGAAAAGCCGCCCCAACCGCCCTCGGCCAGCGTTTTCGGCGAGCACACTTTCCAAGCCCCTTCGAGGTTGGTTTGCGGTTCGCCGCTCCAGCGGTTTCCCACCATCAAAAGCCGGATTCGCGGGTGATTGGCCGCCGCGATTTCCGCTTGTCCGTCACGGGACATTCCCACTCCCATCTCCATGTTCGATTGGCCCGAGCAAAGCCAGACCTCGCCCATCCAAATGTCCTTGAATTCGACGGTGGAAGATCCGGAAATTTTCAGCGTCAGCGCCCCGCGGCTGTCAAGCGGAGCCAAGGTGGCCTTCCATTCGCCGTGGCCGTTGACCCGAGCTTGCGCGGAGGCGTCCCCCAATTGGATCGTCACGGTTTCCCCGGGCAGCGCCCACCCCCAAATCACGATGGGTTTGTCGCGCTGCAAAACCATGTGGTCGCCGAAAACGTTGGGCAATCGCACTTCCGCCCGCGCTCCGAGCGACAGCAGAACGGCCGCGGCCAAGGCCGCGCAACGCGCGCAAAACTTCATCCGCTTATTATTCGCTACTGTCCGGCGGCGTCAAGCGCCGCGGCGATGCCGTCAGCCGCCGAGTTGGAGCCGGCTATCGCCCTCGAGCATCTGCTTGAGGTTCGGCCACTCGACCTCGTTCATGTCATTGAACGCGTTCAAATACACCGCCACCACTTCGTGGGGATACTTGTCCAGCAGCGCGGAGACGGCCACCTTGAGCTTCTCGTCAGCCATCTTTGCCGGCAGATCCTCGACGACACCCTCCTCGTGTTTGATGCCCAGCGCGTCTAAAAAATCAATGAGCATACCCTTATATTTCTTGAGCAACCAGGCGCGGATCAAGTTCGAGGTGACCGCCTCGAGGCCTGGTTTGCTGAGAGTCGCCAGCATGGCCGCGTGGCGCAGGGGTTTGGGCTGCCGCTCCATGAATATCGGGCGCACCTTGCGCGCCTGGGCGACCGCCGCCAGAGTCGCCCGGTAGATGGGTTTGTCCGAGTCGTAGGTGTAAGTCAGGATCTCAAGCGCCAGATTTTGGGACATGAAACCCAGGAGTTCGTGTGAGGAGAGCATGGTTCGTGCTGGTGTGGTTAGCGAAATCAGATGGCGGCCATCGCGCGCGGGCCGGTTCGCCGCCCGTGGCGGTCCAGTTTTGGTTTAAGCTTCACTCCGGACAAATCGTTGTGAGGCAAATCTTATTTTTAGCGGCCAATCGTTCGCAAGTCTCTTGTTCCAGCACGAGCGACTTGCCCGCCTCGAAGATCAGCGCCCCCAAACGGGCTTCGGCGCAGGTTTCCAGGGTCTTCGGGCCCAGGCAGGGGATGTCAAAGCGCATGTCGTGGTTTTGCCGGGCCACCTTCACCGCCACCGCTCCGCCCGCTTTCCCGGCCAAATGCCCGCCGCGCAACAGGCATTGATCCGTGCCCTCGAAGCCCTCGACGGCCAGCACGGCGCCCTCTTTGACGACCACGATCTGCCCAATCTCCAGCCGCGAAATCTCTTTGGCCATCCGGAAGCCGAACCGGGCGTCGGCCTCCTGCCCGGCGGTTAAGGCCGGGCCCAGGCGAAAGCCGGCTCCTGGCATCAACGGCTCCAGCCAGGGCACCGCCGGGATCAACTCGATGCCGCTCGCTTTCAACTCGTCCGCAATAGCGCCAAAAATGGTGTGCGCATTGCGCTCCTTCAATCGCAGCAGCAACGCGATTCCGCGCCAATCAGGCCGTACGTTAAACAGGTTGGCGGGCGCGAGTTGGCCGGCCATCACGCACTGCCGAATTGCCCGCTCCGTGAAGGCGTCGATCAGTTTGCCCAACTGCCCCACCTTGAGCCATACGATCTCGTCCACGAGTTCCGCCAGGGCCGGCTCGGTCTCGCCTGGGAAGGCCACCGCCACCAAACGCCGCGTGCCGGCCTGCCGCAGTTGGCGGGCCAGTTGCAAGGGCAGGTCGCGGTTGCCGGCGATGATTCCAAGAGTCTCAGGCGCGGGAGCCATGGGCAGTCACCTTAGCCGTCAGGCGCCGTTTCGCAACCTAAAGCTTGATGAACTCGAACATGAAAAAACCCGCTCCGGAGGGAGCGGGTCTTTCCAAGAGATAACGAAGCCTACCGACGGCGGAAAATCAAGAGCGCAGCCACGCCCAAGCCCGCCATCGCCATGACGCCGGGTTCCGGGACTTCATAGACGCGAATATTATCGATGAGGAATTGCAACGGCTGGTCCGCCGCGGAATTCGCGCCAAAGTTCAGTTGAAACCAGGTATCGCCGGGATCCCAACCCAAGGCGGTGAAACTCATGTCAAAATGATAAGTCGCATCGGGGTTGGCCGAGCTGTAGTTCGCGCTGATCGGATTCGGCGCATAGGGTGCCGGATCCTGCGTCCAGCCATGCACTCCGCTGCTGTTTGCGGCAAAATGTACCTGATACCAATTCCCATCGGTCCAACCGCCCAGGCTAAAGCTCTCGGTCGCAGACAAAATGATGTCGAAACTGAGCCGGGCGTTCGGGCTGTTGGCGATGGTCCCCATGGTGACCTGCTCCGGCCATCCGAAGTTGAAGACTGGCCCGGTGCCCCCCAGCGTCCACCCCCCAGCGGTGCCGGTATATTGCGCCGCCGCATAAGTGCTATTCCATCCGAAAGCGCCGCCGGTAAAACCGGCACCGTTGACCACTCCCACCCCGGAGTCGAAGGTGTAAAGCAGGTCGGCCTGGGCGATCGTTGCCGCCCCTACCATCGCCACGGCCACCAAAGTTTTCAGTGACTTCATAGAGGTTCTTCAGGTTTGTTGCTTCATCGAGCCGGGGCGTCGTGCTTGACCTCCACGACTCGCTTAATTTTTCCGAGGCTAACCTAATCAATAGTTTTTGTCAAAGACTTTTTTATCAGGCCCACGACGATGC
>JBDHQH010000162.1:0-7138 GCA_039806935.1 Verrucomicrobiota bacterium | reverse complement strand
CGCAGCCTTCAGGCTGCGTCGGCGTCCCGGCCAGCCGGGAAACGCAACCTGAAGGCTGCGGCTACATCCGGAGTGTATGATCGGGAGTCTCCATTTGATCCCACCGCCCCTCGGTTGCGGGTGAGCGGGGGGAGGCGTATCTTGACCCGGCACGAGGAAAGGCGGGCGGGTATGTTAAGGAACAGCAACGAAATTCTCGGTTCCCGGCTGACGGCGCGGGACGGCGACCTGGGCCATCTGCGGGATTTTTATTACGATGACCAGCAGTGGACCATCCGCTATCTGATGGCGGACACGGGCGAGTGGCTGCCACACCGGAAAGTGCTCATCTCGCCGCACGCGCTGACCGGTGTTCATCCGCCGCCGCACGCTCGTGTCGATATCGATCTCACGCGCCAGCAGATCGAGGAAAGTCCGCCGATTGAAACGCACCAGCCGGTTTCGCGGGTGGACGAGGCGAGGCTTTACGAGTATTACGGGTGGCCCTATTACTGGGCCGGGCCCATGCTTTGGGGGCCCTTGGACCTGCCGAGTCCCGTGCCTTCGCCGGCCATGACTCCGCCACCGTCGGTGGAGCGGCCGGCAGCGAAGCCCGAGGACGCGCACCTGCGCAGCGCGCGCGAGACTTCGGGTTGGCAGGGCTACCGCATTCAGGCCTTGGACGGCCCCTTCGGCCATCTCGAACAAATGCTTTTTGACGACCGCGACTGGGCCATTCGCTATCTGGTCGTGGACAGCCGCAACTGGTGGGTGGGACGGCGCTGCATCGTCTCGCCGGAGTGGATCTCCGCCATCGAATGGGCCGAGTCGCGGATCTATGTGGATTTGAACCGTGACACGATCCGGCGCGCGCCGGAGTTCAATCCCGACCAGCCGCTGACCCGCGAGTTCGAGCAGACCATCTTCAGTTACTACAATCGCCGTCCCTACTGGGAGCGTGGCGGGCCAAAGTCCGGCGGCATAGGCATCAAGGGGTGACCAGCCGATAAAACATTTGTCCAGGATTGGGCGGGAGGGGCAGGACGAGGTCAAAAACCCCGCCGCGGAAAACCTGGGCGGCCGCCTCGGGCCATTGCCCGGACGGCGCCGCGAGCGAGCTCGAAGCGAGCACCCGGAAGACCGCGCCGCGCGGACCGGCCCCGCGCAGGTTCAAACCCGCGCCCGCCCGCTGGCAGTCCGTGATTACGGGCGGCCGCGCTTGCAGTTCCTCGAGGGTAACCGCGCCGGGGGATTGATAGATTCTGGTCACGGTGGCCGCGGGCATCCCCTTCGGGCCGAGGTTGCCGGTCCACGCGACGAAGTACGACCACCACACTCCGAGCCGCTGCATCCGCTCGAGATCGGGAACTCCGCCGAATTCGGTGAGCGCCAGGATTTTCTTTCCGTCAAAGCGGGTCTTCAATTCGCCCCAGATCGAGGCGAGCGCGTCGCCCGGGTCGGCGGGGTATTGGTCCACGCCAAAGATGTCCACCACGTCATCGCCGGGATACCAGGCGGGATCGGGGCTGCTCAGCACCCAGATTAGATTATGCAGGCCGTGCCAGCCGGTGAGCCGCTGATAGAGCAGCCGCCAGAGCGCCTTGAAGGGCTCGGGGCCTTTCGCGCCCCACCAAAACCAGGCGCCGTCCGCCTCGTGCAACGGGCGCCAGAGCACCGGCACGTTCGCGTCGGCGAACTTTTTCAACTGCGCGGCGATGACGTCGATGTCGCGCAGCAGCAAGGCGTATTCGGCCGAGTTGGTGCTGGCCAGGGCCGCCGCGAC
Organism: Verrucomicrobiota bacterium; assembly: GCA_039806935.1. Lineage (GTDB taxonomy): Bacteria > Verrucomicrobiota > Verrucomicrobiia > Limisphaerales > UBA8199 > JBDHQH01. The sequence goes on along the minus strand of JBDHQH010000162.1, from coordinate 5,376 downwards.
ATCGAAGGTGGTGGCGCGGGTGTAAAAACCGCTCCACCAGGGCTGCTCGGCGGTATTGAGGAGGTTGGTGGGCGCGTTCCAATGCCACGAAATGGTGGCGATAAAGCCCGGTTGCTCGAGGGCAACGCCAGCCTCGGCGGGGAACGAGGGCCGGGCGCCGTAGGCCGCGCGCGAGGGCGAGTAATCGATAAAATCAAAGCCCAAAATGGCCGGGCGCCGGCCCGAGAGGCTGCGAATGTAGGCCGCCTCGTTGGTTTCATACTGCCCCGTCCAGGTGCGCCGGCCATAATCGGCGGCCAGCGCCGCCATCAGGGCGCGCGCCGCGAAGGTGGCTTCCGGGTCGCAGAGGGCAGGCGCCACCGCCAGCGGCGGACCGGGCGCCGGCGCCGGGATCAGCCGCACCCGATCGATTTCATACCAATTCCAGCCGCCCCCAAGCCACAGAGTATTGGTTCCGGACTTCAACTCAACCAGGCCGGCGTCAAACTGCGCGAAAGTGGTGGTGAGGGGAAAAAAGCCCGAAAAGCCGGTACCATTTAACGATCCCTCGAAGCCTTTGGCGCCATGGGGGGCGCGAAAGGCGATCAGCATCCGGTACAGACCTTCGTCCGCCGAAAAACTCCAATGGATGGTGTCGGTGGCCTCCTGCAGCCCGGTGACATAGCCCGAGCCGGAATATCCGCGCACCGCGGCGCTCACGTAGGCGTTGCCCGTCAGGGTTCCATTTTCCGCCTCGAGCAGGAGCGCGGTTGCCGACCAGGCCGCCGGCGCCCACCAGGCCGCCAGGAGGAAACCCAGGGTTTTTGTCAAGCGACGGTCAAACCAGTGCGCGGGTGCTGCCATGTTGACCGCAATATGTCCAAAGTGGTTCCGCCCTTCAACCCCGAATCCCCAACGAACGCGGCGGCGGCGCTCAACGTCCGGCCGCCGCGGCGCGCGCCAGCAGCACTTTGCGCGTGGGCACGTAGTTTTCGGCGAAAGCGCGGCGGTATTCGGCGAAGGTCCCGCCGGCAATCGCGGCGCGCACCTCTTCCATCACCCGGCAATACAGACGCGTGTTGTGCAGGCTGAGCAGGCGCAGCCCGAGAATTTCCCCCACGTTCAACAGATGCCGGATGTAGGCGCGCGTGAACTGCCGGCAGGCGAAACAATCGCAGTTTTCCTCGATCGGGCCGAAGTCGGCCTTGTACGCGCCGCCCTTGAGGCTGAGGCTGCCCTTGCGGGTGAAGGCTGTGCCGTTGCGCGCCACGCGCGTGGGCAGGACGCAATCGAACATATCGACGCCCCGGGCGACCAGCTCCACCAGTTGCGCCGGGGTGCCCAGACCCATCGCGTAGCGGGGCCGGGCCGGCGGCAGAAACGGCTCGGTGATTTCCACCGCCCGCATCATTTCCGGCTCGGGCTCGCCAACGCTTACGCCGCCGATGGCGTAGCCGTCGAACTCGAACGCCACCAGCCGCCGGGCGCACTCCTCGCGCAACTCCGCGTTGACCCCGCCCTGCGCGATGCCGAAAACCAGTTGCCCCGGCGCCCGCGGCTGGGCGCGGCATTCGCCCGCCCAGCGGATGGTCCGGTCCACCGCCGCGCGCAGCTCGCGGGGGGTGCTGGTATGGGGCGGACAATCATCAAACACCATGGCGATGTCCGAGCCCAGCTCGCGCTGGATGCCCATCGCCTCCCGCGGCCCGAGGAAGAGCGGCGAACCGTCCAGATGCGAGCGGAACTCGACGCCATGCGCCCGGATTTTGCGGATGGTGGCGAGGCTGAAGACCTGGAAACCGCCGCTGTCGGTAAGGATCGGCAGGGGCCAGTTGATGAAGGCATGCAGACCGCCGGCCCGGCGGATGATGTCCATCCCGGGCCGGATGTTCAGGTGATAGGTGTTGCCAAGGATGATTTGAGTGCCCGACTCGCGCAACTCCCGGGGGTCGAGCGCCTTGACGCTGCCCTGGGTGCCCACGGACATGAACACCGGCGTGTCCACCACGCCATGCGCGGTGGTCAGGCGCCCGACGCGGGCGCGCGACGAGCCGTCGGTGTGGAGCAATGTAAACATGCCGCCGCAGAATCATCCACCCTCCCGCGAGCCGCAATCGCAAAGTGCCCGGCGGTTTACCACCGCACCGGGACGGCCGCCAGCCGCAGCCCGAAATGAATCCAGAGCGGAATGGTGAGCAGGCCCAGCAGCGAGGTGCCGAGGACCACCCGCAGGGCGGTGGGCGGATCGCCGCCGTAATGGCGGGACATGACGATCGGGAACATGGCCGAGGGCATGGCGGCCTGGAGCACGAGGACGCGCTTGAGATCGTTCGAGGCCGGCAGCCAGCGCGCCAGCAGCAGAAACAGCAGCGGAAGCAGCAGCAAACGCAGCAGCGCCGCCCCGCCGATGGTGCGCCAGCCCCAGTTCCCGCCGAACTCATGCCAATGATCCGCCACCACCGCGCCGATGATCAGCAGCGAAATCGGGATCGCGCACTGGCCGAGCCAGCGAATGCCAGTGATCACCGGCGCGGGAAGGGAATGTTGCCAGCCCAGCCCGTTCAACAGGAGCACGAGCAGAATGCCCACCAGCGGACCGTTGAGCAGCTTGCGCCAGTCCCGCCCCGGCGCCGCGCCGGTGAACAGCATCACGCCCAGCGTCCACATGGCGAACTCGACGCCGACGTTGAACAGAAACAGCACCGCGGTCGTGCCCGCGGGGAACAGCAGCAGGGAAAGCGGGATCGGAACGTAACTATAATTGTAGATGCCGGTGGTAACCGCGAAAGTGCTGGCGACCCGTCGATTTTTGGCCCCGCGCCGCCCCCAGGCCCAGCGCGCCAGCAACATGCCGGCGGCGACCGTCGCGAAGCCGGCCAGGGGCGCCAGGAGCAGATTCCGCCACTGCGAAAAGGCCGGGTTGCCGAGCGCGGCGTCGATGATCAGACAGGGAAACAACAGGTTGATGTTCACCCGCAGCATGCTCTGATCGGCCTCGGGGGTCAGCCAGGCGACGCGGCGCAGGAGCAGCCCGACCGCGATCAACGCGAAGACGGGCAGCACCGCGCCGAGGACGATCATCGATTCGCTCATTGCGCGAGAGCAACTGGCAGAAATCCCCGTCCGAGTCAATTCCGGCCGCGCCCCTTGGCGGCGACGAAGCTGCCCGCGCCCGGCGGACGGCGCGGCGCGCCCGCGCTTCCGCTCCCGGCAATCACCCCATTTTTCCGCGGACGGATTTCGCTAAGGTGTTCGCGTGCCGCTATCCATCCGTGACATCACCGGGTTATGAACAAGGAACTTCGCATCCTGCTGGTCGAGGACATGCCTCCGGACGCCGAACTCATTGAGCGGGCCTTGCGCCGGGCCGGGCTGCCGGCGCGCCCGCGGCGAGTCGAATCCGAGGCCGAGTTCCTCGATGAGCTGGCCCGGCACAAGCCGGATGTGATTCTCTCCGACCACGGCGTTCCCGCCTTCGACGGCTTCACCGCCCTCGAGCGCGCGCGGGAAAAATGCCCGGACGTGCCCTTCATTTTTGTCACCGGGACGCAAGGGGATGAAGTCGCGGTGGAGGCGCTGAAACGGGGCGCGGATGATTACGTGCTCAAAACCCGGCTGCACCGGCTCGCGCCGGCGATTCTCGAGGCGCTGGCCGAGGCGAAGGCCCGGCCTCCGAGGCCGGCGGAGCCGCCGCCGGGCTGGCGGTCGCGGGCGAGCCGGGCCGAGATGCAGACGCGCGAGCTGTGCGAACTGGTGCGGTCGCTCTGCCGGGATTTGCGGCTTCCGCTGCGGCACCTCGAGAGTCTGGCGCAACTGCTGCAAAAGAATTCCGGCAACCGGCTCGACGCGAAAGGCCGCGAGTTCCTTCACACCATCGCCGATTCCGCCCACGAAATGGAGCGGCTGATCAGCGCGCTGGCCACCTTTTCCCGGATCGGCGAAGCGGAGTTGTACCCGATGCCCTTTCCGCTTCGAGAATTGGCGCTGGAGGTGGTCCAGGAGCTGCACCGCGAGGCCGGCGGCCGTGAGGTCCAATGGGTGATCGGCGAGCTGCCCGAGATCACGGGCGACCCTTCGCTGCTCTCGCTGGCGTTGACCAATCTGGTGGACAACGCGCTCAAATTCACGGGCGGGAAGACCCGGGCACGGATTGAAATTTCCGCGGCGAGCGAGCCGGCGGAAATCGACATTTGCGTGTCGGACAACGGAGTCGGTTTCGATCCCGCCCTGAGGGACCGGTTGTTCGTTATTTTCCATCGCCTGCATCCGCCTGGAGAGTTTCCCGGTCTGGGACTCGGCCTGGCCAATGTCCGGCGCATCGCCGAGCGCCACGGCGGCCGCGCCTGGGCCGAAGGTTCCCCCGGCCAGGGAGCGAAGTTCCATTTGGCCCTGCCGCGCGCGGCCGCCCTGCGGCCAGGGGGTCATTACCCGCAGGCCTTGGAGGTTTCCGCCCCGATTGAGCCGCACCGCAACGCGCCTTAAGTTAATGGCTCGGTACGAATCAGGCTTATCGACAACAAACTGCGCATCTTGATGGTGGAGGACGAGGCTCGCGACGTCGCGCTGGTCGAGCACGCGCTGCGTGAGGGGGGAATGGACTTCGCGGTCAAACGGGTGGAAACTCAGGAGGAATTTCTCGCTCAAATCGAGCGGTTCCGTCCCGCGGTGATCCTGTCGGATCACGGTCTGCCGGCGTTTGATGGTTTCACCGCGCTGGCGCTCGCCCAACAAGAGGCGCCTGGCGTGCCGTTCATCTTTGTGACCGGTTCGTTGGGCGAGGAGATGACCGTCAAAATGTTGAAAGGCGGCGCCTCCGATTTCGTGCTGAAGCATCAGCTCGCCTCGCTGCCGGAGGTGGTGCGGCAGGCGCTGCGCCAGGCGGAATTCCAGCGGCGCCGCGAGGCGGCGGGCGAGGCCCTGCAATCCAGCGAAGGGGGTTATCGCAATCTGGTCGAACTCTCGCCCGACGCGTTGATGATCGAGAGCGGGAGAAAAATCGAATTCATGAACGCAGCCGGGCTGAAGCTGTTCGGCGCTACCGCACCCGAGCAAATGGCCGGCCGCCCCTTGGGCGATCTGATCCCCGACGAGGCCTGGCAGCTCCTTCAGGGCCGCCGCCAGCCCAAGGAACCCGGCCAGCCGGGGCCGTTTGTGGAACTGCGCCTGCGGCGGCTCGATGGCCGCCCGGTCGATGTCGAGGTGGCCGCCGCGCCCATGGTGTTCGCCGGGCGGGCGGCCACGCAAATCATCGCGCATGACATTAGCGAGCGCAAACGCGCCGAGGAAAAACGCGTCGAAGCCCGCACCTTCGAGATCGAGGCGGCCAACAAGGAACTCGAGGCCTTCAGTTACTCGGTCTCACACGATCTCCGGGCGCCGCTCCGCCACATCGAGGGC
>JBDHQH010000022.1:0-37851 GCA_039806935.1 Verrucomicrobiota bacterium | reverse complement strand
CAGACGGGGAGCGCAGCCTAAAGGCTGCGGCTACATCCGGAGTGTCTGATCGGGAATCCCCATGTAGTCGCAGCCTTCAGGCTGCGTCGGCGTCCCGGCCAGACGGGGAACGCAACCTAAAGGCTGCGGCTACATCCGGAGTGTCTGTTCGGGAGTCCCCATGTAGTCGCAGCCTTCAGGCTGCGTCGGCGTCCCGGCCAGACGGGGAGCGCAGCCTAAAGGCTGCGGCTACATCCGGAGTGTCTGATCGGGAATCCCCATGTAGTCGCAGCCTTCAGGCTGCGTCGGCGTCCCGGCCAGACGGGGAGCGCAGCCTAAAGGCTGCGGCTACATCCGGAGTGTCTGATCCTCCTATCAATCCTCGGCGAACAAGTATTCGAGATCCGTTTTCGACAAACTTCGGGCAAAACCTTCCTCGCCCAGGACGTCACTTATCGTCTGAGCTTTGCTTTGCTGCAATTCCCAGATTTTTTCCTCGACGGTGCCCGGCGCGATCAGGCGGAAGGCGTTGACGGTGCGGGTCTGGCCGATGCGATGCGAGCGGTCGATGGCCTGAGCCTCGACGGCGGGATTCCACCACGGATCGTAAAGAACCACATAGCTGGCGTGGGTCAAATTCAACCCGGTACCAGCGGCGCGCAAACTTAACAGGAAGACAGAGGCCTGGGGATCATCCTGGAAAGCTGTGACAACGGATTGTCGATCCTTGGTTTGACCGGTCAAGAGATGTGTGGGGATATTCCGCTCCTTGCACTCTTGATCCAGCACTTCAAGCATCCGCACGAATTGGCTGAACAGCAGCACCTTTTGGCCGCCGGCCAGCAAGGTCTCGAGCAGCTCAAACAACGTCTCGGTTTTACCGGAGGCGGCATCGCTGCCGACCAGCCGGGGGTGGCAACAGATTTGGCGGAGCCGGGTGAGGGCCGCGAGCACATGGATCTTACTTTGGCTCAGGCCTTTATCAGCGACCGTTTTCATCACCTGCTCGCGGCTGCGGCGCAGTTCGGCCAGATAGAGTTTTCGCTGCTCGTCGTCCAGGTGGCAATCGCGGCGTTCGTCAATACGATCCGGCAGATCTTTGGCGACATGCTTTTTGAGCCGGCGGAGCAGCAGGGCGCGGAGTTTGGCCGAGAGCCGTTTGCGCGCGATGCGCTGGGCGGATTCGGCGTTTTCGCCTTTGGGTTCGTAAGTATCGGTGAATTGCTCCTGGGCGCCCAGGTAGCCGGGCTGGATGAAATCCACAATGCTCCAGAGATCGAGCAGGCGATTCTCGATCGGTGTGCCGGTGAGGGCCAACCGGTACTCGCTCTTGAGCTGCTTGACGGACTGGGTCACCTGGGCGCCGGGGTTTTTGATGAATTGCGCCTCGTCCAGGATCACCGCGCGAAAGCTGAATTTCTGCAATGGTTCGAGATCGCGGCGCAGCAGGGCGTAGTTGGTGACGATGAGGTCATGCTGTGGGATTTGCCGGCGCAGGTTGTGCCGCGCGGCGCCGCTTTCGAGGATGAGCACGCGGAGGCCGGGCGCAAAGCGCTCCGCCTCGCGCCGCCAATTGTGCAGCACCGAGGCCGGGCAGATGACCAGCGAGGGCTTGGGCTGCCGTCCCGGGCGAGCTTTGAGCCAGGCCAGCCAGGCAAGCGTCTGCAAGGTCTTGCCCAGGCCCATATCGTCCGCCAGAATGCCGCCCAGGCGCAGGTGCGTAAGGTGGCACAGGAAATCAAAGCCCTCCTTTTGATACGGCCGCAGGTCGGCGTCGAGGCCCTCAGGCAAGATGGCACTGGGAATGCCCTGAAAGTTTTTGACTCGTTCGCGCAAGGATCGCGCCTGAGGGGAGTCGGCAAAACGCGCCAGGCCCTCCTCGCCGAGACGCGCGATCTGCTCGAGTCCAATTCTTTGGATCCCGGAAGTCAGCCCATCCACTCCCAGTTCCGCCATGGCCTCATGCGCCGCCTGCACTTCGGCCGCGTCCAACTCCACCCACCCGGTGTCCGGCAGTTTAATGAATCGCCCAGTGGCGCTTTGCAGCCGCTCCAAATCCGCCGCCGTCAACTTCAGGCTTTCCTGTTCCCACTCGGTCGAAACCGTCAGCCAATCAATCCCGCTGCCCTTGACCATCAAGCGCGGTTTGATCTGGCGCGGCGCCAGGAAAAGCCGGTGAAAAGCGGCATTCCCCAGGTATTCGGCGGACTCGGGCCGCGCCGCCCAAACACCAGCCAGCGCGTCAAGAAAAGCTTCTGTCGCCTCGGCCACCCATAACCCCGGCTCCGGAGTAAACCAGTCCAGGCGGCGCAGCCACGCCGTCGCGGGTTCCAACCGCGGGTCGTCTAAAATCTCAGGCCTCCCATCGTCCGCGTTCAGCCGCTCGGTTTGCCGCCGCCATTCGTGGCCGTTCCAAAACCACAGGCTCTGATCGCGCCCGCTCAGGGCGGTGAGCCTCAGCCGCACCGTCTCTTCGCGCAACTCAAAGGTGAACTGCGGTTTGGCCGCGTGAGCTACACAGAGTTGCTCCCAATCGGTCCCGCCCGTCGTTCGGGCCCGGCGCAGATGCATCAGCAGCCGGTGACTGAGCCGGCGCACCGGAATGGCCGCCTGCTCCGCCAGACGCTCGACCACCGGCGAGGGCGGCGCGTTGCGAAGCAGGTAAAAGGTGTTTCGGACCAGCACCAATGGGGGTCGCTCAGTGAAAAAACGCGCCTGATCCAGTCCGGCCTGTTCGCCTCCCGGAAGACTGAGTTCGTGGGTGAGTGACAATTCCTTGTCGCCATTGGCGATGTGCGGGATCAACTCCGCGATCTCGCCCTCAAACCGGAGCGCGCCCGAGCCCGAGGCCATCACCAACCGGCTGGTGTGTCCCCAGCGGGTCAGCCAATGCAACAATTCCGCATCCGAGAGAAGCAAATCCGAATCGCCGTTCGGCTGTCCGGCGTGGCTTTGGGCCAGCCATTCAATAAATTTCCAATCGTCGGGGGGGAACAATTCCTGTTCGTGGGTGGCCCGGGAAGCCAGTTCGAGCATTTCCGCCAGGGTTCGGACTTTTTCACCCGAGCGCGGCCGGGTCAGGTGGAATTCCACCGCCAGACTGCACCGGCCCGGGAGACGTTCGTGCGGTTGGGCCTGGCACAGGACGCGCAGAGTAGCCCGGGGGGCGTCCAGATGGGCCGCGCGCGGCGGCACCAGCCAGCGTTCGAGATTCCGGACAAATTCCTGCTCCCGGGAAACTTCCTCGATTTGTGCGAAGCGCTCCAGATTCGCGTAGGCGCCGAGCTCGGAAGGCAGATTGCGTTTGGCGCGCAGGAACAGGAAAGCCACTTCCTCGAGGCGCGCCGGGCCGTGGACGCCCAGCACGCGCGGCCACCAGTCGTTGGCGGGGAAATCCTTGCGCGAAAGCGCCAGCTTCTCGAAGTAATCCTCGAGCAGCAGCCAGGCCCGCTGGGAATCCGCGCAAACGGCGAAGGTTTGCAGCAGATTTTCCCGCTCCACGACCGCTTCGCGCGAATCGGAAAGCTCGCGGCGCAAGTCGGCCAGGGCGCCGTAGGTTTTGGACAGAACATTATTCTGAGCGTCGTATTTCGAGCCCGTCTTTGCCCCGCCGGCGTTGCGCAACAGAGTTCTTGCCATCTGATCGGCCCAAATTATGGGTTACTACCATGTTCGCCATACTTCGCCCTTGATGGTCAATACAATTGTAAAGAATCTTCGCCGGCCTCCGCGCTTTCGTCTCGACACCCACGCCGATTTCGAGTTTCTTGCGCGGGCTTAACAAGATCATGACTGCGGAACAACTGGCCAAAGCCAAGTCGCTCGGGTTCTCGGATCGGCAGATCGCGCATCTGACCGGCCAGACGGAGGATCAGGTGCGGGCTCGGCGCAAAGAGCTGGGACTGACGCCCAGCTACCGGCTGGTGGATACCTGCGCGGCCGAGTTCGAGGCCCACACGCCCTACTATTACTCGTCCTACGATCGCGGCGACGACGAGGTGCGGCCCAGTGATCGCAAGAAAATCATGATCCTGGGCGGCGGCCCCAACCGCATCGGCCAGGGCATCGAATTCGACTATTGCTGCGTCCACGCGGCTTTCGCGCTGAAGGAGGACGGGTTTGAAACGTTGATGGTCAACTCGAATCCCGAGACGGTTTCCACGGATTACGACACCAGCGACAAACTCTATTTCGAGCCGCTCACCCTCGAGGATGTGCTGAACATTTACGAGCGGGAACGCTGCTGGGGCGCCATCGCGCAGTTTGGCGGGCAGACGCCCCTGAACCTCGCGCTGGGCCTGCAAAAGAACGGGGTGAACATCATCGGCACCTCGCCGCAAAGCATCGAGATCGCCGAGGATCGCAAACTCTTCGCGGCCATGCTGCGCAAGCTGGACATTCCGCAGCCGCCCAACGGCATCGCCACCAACGAAGCCGAGGCGCTGGCGGTGGCGCGCGAACTGGGTTACCCGATTCTGGTGCGGCCCAGCTTCGTCCTCGGCGGGCGGGCCATGCAGATCGTCTATTCGGACGACGAGCTGCGGCATTACCTGCGCCACGCCGTCGAGGCCTCGCCGGAGCGCCCGGTGCTGGTGGACAAGTTTCTCGAGGTCGCCACCGAGGTGGACGTCGATTGCATCGCGGACGTCGGGCATTTCCAGGATCCGGACAAAGGCACGATAGTGATGGGCGGCGCGCTCGAGCACATCGAGTTCGCCGGCGTGCATTCCGGGGACGCCGCCATGGTGCTCCCGCCCCACAGCCTGCGGCCGGAGGAAATCGAGACCATCCGCCGCCACACGCGCGCCATGGCCCGCGAGTTGAAAGTCGTCGGGTTGATGAACGTGCAATACGCCATCAAGAACGGCACCGTGTACGTCCTCGAGGTAAATCCGCGCGCCTCGCGCACCGTGCCGTTTGTGAGCAAGGCCATCGGCGTGCCGCTGGCCAAGCTGGCCGCCAAGGTGATGGCCGGCAAAACCCTGGCCGAGCTCGGCTTCACCCGGGAAATCGTGCCCGAGTACTGGGCGGTGAAGGAATCCGTCTTCCCCTTCAACCGCTTTCACGGGCAGGACATCCTCCTCTCCCCGGAAATGCGCTCGACCGGCGAGGTCATGGGCCTGGACCGCGACCTGGGCGTCGCCTATGCCAAGTCGCAAATGGCCGCCGGCTCGCCGCTGCCGCTGAGCGGCTCGGTGTTTATCAGCGTGAGCGACGCGCACAAGGGCGAGGTGGCCGGGGTGGCCCGGTTGTTCGCCGACCTGGGTTTTCACCTGGCCGCCAGCGCGGGCACCGCCGCGGTGCTCGAGGCCGCCGGGCTGAGAGTCACCCGGGTGGCCAAGCTGGCCGAGGGCCGGCCCAACACCCTGGATTTGCTCAAGAACCGCGAGGTGCAGCTCATCATCAACACCCCCGCCGGAAAAGCCCCGCGGGCCGACGAGGTGAAAATCCGCACCACCGCGGTGTATATGGGCATGCCGATCATGACGACGCTCAGCGGCGCCAGAGCCGCCGCGCTGGGCATCGCCGCCCTGCGCCAACAGGGCTACGGCGTCCAGACCTTGCAGGAGTATCATTGAGTTTCCGCCGCCCCGCGGCGCTCCGGATCACCCCCTCCCTCCCAGCCATGCACTCCACGCGTTCGCGAGGCGGAGAAAGGCGTCATGCATCCCCGCCGGACTGAGTACGCCGAGCTGTCCGCGCTTTTTTTCCTGCAGGCCATGGCCTCGGGGATCTGGATGGTGCCGCTCAGCCGCGTGCTGGCCGCCCACGGATACGAGGGGTTGCGGGCCGCCGCGTTCGCCACCAACGCGATCGCCGCGTTCGTGTCGCCGCTTCTTTTCGGGGCGCTGGCCGACCGCCACGCCGCGCCCTCGCGGGTGCTGCGCTGGCTCTCCGGCGCCAGCGCGGCGGCCATGGCGGCGGCCGCCTGGGCGATGGCCCGGCACGAGCATCCCGGCGTGGTGCTCGGGCTCATCCAGCTTTACGCCCTCTGCGCCGCGCCGACCGGCAGCATCATCAGCGCGATTGTCTTTTCGCGGCTGCATGATTCCCCGCGGCAGTTCGGCCCCCTGCGGGCGCTGGCCACGCTGGGCTGGATGGCGGGCTGCTGGCTGATCAGCGCGCTGGGCGCGGACAGTTCGCCGCTGGCCGGCTACACCGGCGCCCTGGCCTGGCTCGGCCTGGCCGGGGCCACCTGGTTTTCACCCGCAATTCCCCCGCCCGCCAGCCCGGGCCGCCTGGGCTGGCGCGAGCGGCTCGGCTGGGACGCCCTGGGGTTGTTGCGCGATCCCGATCATCGCGTCGTCTTCATCACCACCGCCCTGTTCAGCATCCCGCTGGCGGCGTTTTATCCCTTCACCCCCGGGCAGCTCGTCCAACTGGGCTACCAGCGCACCTCGGCCTGGATGAGCCTGGGCCAGATCTCCGAGTTGGCGGCCATGTTCAGCCTGGGCTGGCTGCTGCTGCGCGTGCGGTTGAAATGGATTTTTGCGGGCGGCCTGCTGGTGGCCCTCGCCCGCTATCTGCTCGGCGCCACGAATCATCGGGCCGCGGTCCTGCTGGGGGTCAGCTTGCATGGCCTTTCGTTCACGCTGTTTTTCATCACCGCGCAGATTTATCTCAATGAGCGGATCGAGCCGGTCTGGCGCGCCCGGGCGCAGGCGCTCCTGACGCTGATGCTGGCGGGCGTGGGCAATCTCGCGGGGTACCTGGGCGCCGGCGCCTGGCTGCGCGCCTGCGCCCGGCCGGTCGGCGTGGACTGGACGCGTTACTGGGGCGGCCTGGCGGTGGTCATTTTCGCGGTTGCCGTTTACTTCGTTTCCGCTTACCACGGGCAGAGCTCGGGCTTGCGCCCGCGGGAACATTCTCCCGCAATTCGCGCAGCCAGACCTCCGGTTCCGAGTCGCTGGGCGCGCGCCAGTCGCCGCGCGGCGAAAGCGATCCGCCCGAGCCGACTTTGGGGCCGTTCGGGCTGGCGGAGCGCTTGAACTGGCTGGTCTGAAAGAAACGCCGGAGAAACACTTCGAGCCACCGCTTGATGGCGGGCAGGTCGTACTCGGCCCGTTGCGCGGAGGGCAGCGGCTCCGGCCACTCGCCCTCGTGCCGGTCCCGCCAGGCGTGCCACGCCAGAAACGCCACCTTGCTGGGGCGAAAGCCATGGCGGCTGATCTGGTAGAGGTGGAAATCCTGGAGCTCGTAAGGGCCGACGGCAGCGGCGGTCTTTTGCGCCGGACCGGCGGACGCCCCGTCGGCGGACGGCACCAGCTCCGGTGAAATCTCGGTGTCCAGAATGTCCCGCAGCGTCTCGCTCGCGGCCGGCTCGAATTGCCCCGAGTCGCTCGCCCAGCGGATCAGGTGTTGAATCAAGGTTTTGGCGACGGACACATTGACATTGTAATGCGACATGTGGTCGCCCACGCCGTAGGTGGTCCAGCCGAGGGCCAGCTCGCTCAAATCGCTCGTGCCCAGCACCAGCGCCTCGCGCTGGTTTGCCAGGCGAAAAAGGTGCGAGGCGCGGTCGCCCGCCTGCACGTTCTCGAAGGTGATGTCATACACCGGCCGGCCCGCGGCGAACGGGTGGCCCAGGTCGCGGAACATTTGCCGGCACGAGCCCCGAATATCAATCTCCCCCGCCGTCACGCCGAACGCTTCCATCAGGCGTCGCGCGTTGCGCAGGGTGCGCTCGCTGGTGGCAAATCCGGGCAGCGTGTAGCCCAGGATATTTTGCCGCGGCAGCCCGAGGCGGTCCATGGTTTTGGCGGCGACCAACAGCGCCTGGGTGGAATCGAGCCCGCCGGAGACGCCGAGCACCACGCGCTGGATGCCCGTGCTGGTCAGCCGCTTGAGCAGGCCGTGGACCTGGATGTTGTAGGCCTCGAAACAACGCTGGTCGCGCTCGGCGCGGAGGCTGGGCACGTAGGGAAACCGGGCCACGGCGCGGCGCAGGGGAATGTCCTCGGCGGGGAGTTGGAAGACGAAGGGCGCCCGCCGCAACGCCGCGACGCGCTCGCGGCATTCGGCCACGGCGTCGTTGAAGCTGGTCGAACGCATGCGATCCTGCGTCAGCCGCTCGAGATCCAGGTCGGCGGTGATCATCTGCTCGCGCTCGGCGAAGCGCTCGGACTCGGCCAGAAGCTCGTTATTCTCGTAAATCAGCGCGTGGCCATCCCAGGCCAGGTCGGTGGTGGATTCCCCCGGGCCGGCCGCTGAATAGAGATAAGCCGCCAGGCACTTGCCGGACTGGACGGCGCAGAGGCTGCGGCGGTATTCGGCCTTGCCGATGGTGACGTTGCTGGCCGAAAGGTTCAGCAGCACCGTGGCCCCGCCCAGGGCCGCGTAGGTGCTCGGCGGGATGGGCGTCCAGACATCCTCGCATAATTCGACATGCAAGCGGAAGCTCTCGAGGTTTTCCGCGGCAAACACCAGATCGTTCCCGAAGGGCGCCCGCCGGCCGCCCAGGATCACCTCCCGGCTCACGGCGTCGCGGCCCGAGGTGAACTGCCGCTTCTCATAGAACTCACGATAGTTCGGGAGAAAGGTTTTGGGGACAATCCCCAGCACCGCGCCGCGGTACACAACCACGGCGCAGTTGAACAGCCGCCCCTCAAAGCGCAGCGGCGCCCCCACCGCCAGCACCGGACAGAGCCCGCGGCTGGCGGCCACCACCCCTTCGAGCTCCTCCCGCACCGCGTCCAGCAGGGCGTCCTGGTGAAAGAGGTCTTCGTTCGAGTAAGCCGAAAGGCCCAGCTCGGGAAAGAGCGCCACGGCCGCGCCCACGTCCGAGGCCCGCCGCGCCAGCTCGAGGGTGCGCGCCGCGTTATACCGCGGATCGGCCACGCGCAGCGCCGGCACACATACCGCCGCCCGAATGAACCCGTGCGAATAGATCGAATAAAATCGCTGGCCCATGGTCAAGGAATACCCCAAGCCCCGGGCGCTTCCAATTTGAAAATCACATCCCCCGTGTCCCGGCGGGAATCTCCACGCATTCGCAGCCTTGCGGCCGCCTCCCGAGCGCCCGACGGGGAATCCCGCTGGTGCTTATTGGTTGCGGGCGAATAATTTGCCCGGCCGCTGGCGGACCAGCCGCTTCATCTCGAGGCTGAGCAACACCACCGAGACCGCCGAGGGCGGCAGTCCGCTTTTCTGGATGACCTCGTCGATGCTGATTTCCTCGCCCGAGAGGGTTTCATAAACCCGCTGCTCGTTGGCGGAAAGTTCCAATGCGGGAGGCGTGCCGGCCTCGGCGGGGAGGGCGCGGTTGCTGGAGGGAAAGAGGTATTCGAACTCGCTGAGAATGTCCTCGGCATCCTCGCACAGCTTGGCGCCCTTCTTGATCAAATCGTGGCAGCCCTTGCTGCGCGGGGAATCAATGCGCCCGGGGACGGCAAACACCTGGCGGCCGTATTCGTTGGCGAAGTTCGAGGTGATCAACGCGCCGCTGGTGAGGTTGGCCTCGACCACGACCGTGCCGAGGGTCATGCCCGCCACGATGCGGTTGCGGATGGGAAACGAGTGCCGGTGACCGGGGCGGTTGAACGGGAACTGGGTAATCAACGCGCCCTGGGCGGCAATCTGCTCGAAGAGTTTCACGTTTTCCGGCGGCGTCACCACGTTGATGCCGGTGCCCAGGACGGCGATGGTGCGGCCCTTGGCGCTGAGCGCGCCCTGGTGGGTGGCGGTGTCGATCCCGCGCGCGCCGCCGCTGACCACGGTGACGCCGAGGTAGGCGAGCTGATAAGCCAGGCGGCGGGCGGTCTCGAGTCCGTAGGGAGTGGTCAGGCGCGAGCCGACCAGCGCCACCGCATTCCGGTCTTTGGGCAGCAGCCGGCCTTTGACATAGAGCACCAGCGGCGGATCGTAGATTTCGCGCAGCAGGCCCGGATACTCCGGATCGGCGCCGATGACGATCTGGCAGCCGAATTCCCCGATGCGCTTGAGCTCGGCAGCCAGGTCGATGCCGGTTTCCCAGCCGGCGATGGCGGCCGCGGTGTCCTCGCCAATGCCCGGCACGCGCAGCAACTCGGCGCGGGAAGCGCGCAAAATGGCGGGCGGATCGCCAAACACCTCGAGCAACTGCCGCACCCGGACCGGGCCGACATCTTCGATGAGGTTGAGCGCCACGAGGGCTTCACGGGCATCCATGGCGCATGGGCATAAGCGGGCGCGCGCCAATCGGCAAGGCCAAAAACGGGGCGCGCGAAACCTTTCCTTCTCCTTCGTCCGCGCGGCCCGCTCACCGCCGCTCCGGGTTGACCTGCTCCTCCCGCGGCCGCATGGTCAGGGCATGAAAAACGGATTGGCCGCTTACGGAAAATTATGGAAGCGCGCGCGGAACATTTCGCTCCTCAGCTCGGCGAACGAGGTGTTGACGTGGGATCTCGAGACCTATATGCCGCCGCGGGCCCTCGAGTTTCGCGCGGGCCAGCTCGCCTACCTGGCGCGCCAGGCCCACCGCTTGTTCACCGCGCGGCAAGTGGGCGAATGGATTGCCGCCTGCGAGCAGCACGGGTTTGCGCCCGGCTCGGACGAGGCGGCCAATGCGCGCGAATGGCGGCGCGCTTACGACCGCGCGACGAAGCTGCCGGCCCGCCTGGTCGAGCGGCTCGAACGCGCCCGCGCGCTGGCGCGCGAGGCCTGGAAAACCGCCCGGCGCGAGTCCCGCTTCCAGGTCTTCCAGCCGCACTTTCAAAAACTGCTCGAGCTCAATCAGGAGCGGGCCGAGCGCTGGGGTTACGCGGATTCGCCCTATGACGCCATGCTCGAGGGGTTCGAGCCGGGCGCGCGGACGCGCGCGCTGCGCGAGTTGTTCGCCGAGCTGCGGCCCGCCCTGGCCGCCCTGATCGCCCCGGCGGCGGCGCGGTCGGCGGCGCTGCCGGCGGACGCGCTCGACGGAAATTACCCGGTGGCCGCGCAGCAGGCGCTCAACCGCGAGCTGGCGGAGGCAGTGGGCTACGACTTTGAAGCCGGGCGCGTGGACACCACCGCGCATCCCTTTTGCGCCACGCTCGGCCCGCGCGATTGCCGGCTGACCACGCGTTACAACGAGCGCAATTTCACCCAGTCTTTTTACGGCATCCTGCACGAGACCGGCCATGGCTTGTACGAACAGGGATTGCCGGCGGAGCATTTCGGCGCGCCGCTCGGCGCCGCGGCGTCGCTGGGCATCCACGAGTCGCAATCGCGGCTTTGGGAAAACCATGTGGGCCGGCGCGCGGCCTTTTGGGAGCACTGGCACCCGATCGCGGCCGGGCACTTTCCCGCGTTGCGGCGCTTCGAGCCGCGGCAGTTGTCCGCGGCGGTCAACCGCGTCGCGCCGTCCCTCATCCGCACGGAGGCGGACCAGGTGACCTATGACCTGCACATCCTCCTGCGTTTCGAAATCGAGGCGCGGCTGATGGAAAAGCAGCTCGCGGTGGCGGAGGTCCCGGCCTTCTGGAACGAGGAATTCGAGAAGCTGCTCGGGCTGAAAGTCCCCCGGGACGCGGACGGGTGTTTGCAGGACATTCATTGGAGCCTGGGCGAGCTCGGCTATTTCCCCACCTACACCCTCGGAAACCTGAACGCCGCGCAACTGATGCGCCGGGCGGAACTTGATCTGCCGGAACTCGAAGCCGATCTGGCGCGCGGCCGCTACCAGCCGCTCCTCGGCTGGCTGCGGGAAAAGGTGCATGTCCATGGCCAGCGATACCGGCCGGACGAATTGATCCGCCAGGCCACCGGCGAGCCCCTCCAGGCGAAATACCACCTCGAATATCTGCGCAAGAAATTCCTGGCTTAACCCGGCTGCGCCGGCCGGGATGCGTGGCGCGAACCCTCCAGGTTCGGGCGGCGAGCGGGCGAGCTTTCGGAGGTTCGGATGTTTGCTCCGCTCCTTTCCCCGGGAGGAAAGGCGGCGGCGGCCGCGCCCGGCTCAATCGGGATACCCGTGGGGATGTTTTTTGTGCCAGGCCCAGGCAGTTTCCACGATCGCTTCGAGCTTGGGGTACTTGGGCCGCCAGCCCAATTCCTCCATCGCCCGGGCGGCGGAGGCGACCAGCTTCGGCGGATCGCCCGGGCGGCGCGGTTTCTCGAGGGCGGGAATCCTCCTGCCGGCCACTCGCTCGCACATCTCGATCACCTGCCGCACAGAATAACCATCGCCGTTTCCCAGATTATAAAACCCCTGTTTTCCGGGCGCGAGCGCCAGGATGTGCGCCTGAGCCAGATCCAGGATATGGATGTAGTCCCGGATGCAGGTGCCGTCCGGGGTCGGGTAATCGGTCCCGTAGATTTCGCAATGCTCGGCCTGCCCGAGCGGCACCTTGAGGATATTCGGGATCAGATGCGTCTCGATCCGGTGATGTTCACCAAACTTTTCCGTCGCTCCGGCGGCGTTGAAGTAGCGGAAGGCGACGAATTCCAAGCCGTGTATCTGGCGGTGCCAATGTAGAATGCGCTCGAACATCAGCTTGGATTCGCCGTAGGGATTGATGGGCCGTTGCGGCAAATCCTCCGTCATGGGCACGCGGTCCGGCGGCCCGTAGGTGGCGCAGGTCGAGCTGAACACAAACTTTTTGACGCCGGCGGCAAGAGCGGCCTCGAGCAGAGTCAATCCGTTGCAGACATTGTTGCGAAAATACTTGCCCGGGTTGGTCATCGACTCGCCGACCAGCGCGTTGGCCGCAAAGTGCAGAATGGCCTCCGGCCGGGCGTCTTGAACCGCCTGGCGCAAATGCCCGGGCTGCTCGGGCGCCCCGAGGACAAACTGCGCGCGGGCATCGACCGCGGAACGATGGCCCTCCGAAAGATCGTCATACACCGTGACCGTGTGTCCGGCGTTCAACAACTCTTCCGCGCAAACCGATCCGATGTAGCCGGCTCCGCCGGTGACGAAGACATTCATGGCCCGTCAGGCTAAACCGCCGTCCCCGGGGGCTCAACGGGGAAAACCAGCCGATGGGCGGCGGGAGGTCGCCTCCAGATCAAGGACCGCGCCGACCGGCGGCACCCCAAGCCCAACTCAGCGAGCGCTGTGGAAATGGCTGCTGTCCGAGGCGGGTCTTCTGACGTAGATTTGACGAAATGGAGCCGACAGTGGCGAAGCGGAATTCGGAAGCGGCGGGCCCGCCGCGGGTGACGACCGATTTGAGCGTGACGGGGATGACTTGCGGCAACTGCGTGCGGCATGTCACGGAGGCGCTGCAAACCGTGCCCGGCGTGCGGATGGTCACCGTCAGCCTGGACGGTCACCAGGCCAGCGTCCGCTGGTCGCCCGGGAGTTCCGCCGATGCGGGGGCGCTGATCCGGGCGGTCGAGGAGGAGGGCTATGGCGCCCGCGTGATTGAGGCGGATACCCGCGATCACGGCCAGGGCGTCTTGTCCGGCTGGCGATTGAACCTGTTGACGGGCGTGCCGGTGACCCTCGCGTTAATGCTGGGGGAATGGGCTTTCGGCTGGGGCCTGCGCCCGTGGTTTCAATGGGCCTCGTTCGCCTTGGCGGGCGTGGTGCAGACGTTTGGCGGCGCGAAATTTTACGTGGGCGCCTGGGGGAAGCTCCGGGTCGGAGAATCGAACATGGACACCCTGGTGTCGCTGGGTTCGAGCACCGCCTTTTTTTACAGTGTCTGGGCGCTGCTTTCAGGCCATGGCGGACATCTCTATTTCATGGAGGCGGCCGCCATCATCACCTTGATCAGCCTCGGGCATTGGTTCGAGTCGCGCGTCAGTGTGCGCGCCTCGCAAACCCTGCGGCAACTGCTGCAACTGGCGCCCGAGCTGGCGCGCCAGGTGGACGCGGCGGGCGTCGAAACCGAGGTGCCGGTGTCCGCGCTCGCCGTCGGCGATGTCATCGCGCTGCGACCCGGCGACCGGGTGCCGACGGACGGACGGGTGTTGGAGGGCGGTTCGGCGGTGGACGAATCGATGCTCACTGGAGAATCGATTCCCGCGCAGAAAAACGCCGGGGACGAGGTCTATGCCGGCACGGTCAACGCCAGCGGACGTCTGCGCGTGCGGGTGACGGCGACCGGGGAGGAGACGGCGCTGGCGCACATCATCCAGGCAGTCCAACGCGCCCAGACCAGCCGCGCCAGCATCCAGCGTCTGGGCGACCGGGTCAGCAGCATTTTTGTCCCCATCGTCGTGGTGGTGGCTGTGGCGGCCGGGCTGTGGTGGGGCCTCGCGCCCGCTGCGGCCGCCAAAGTCCATGGCTTTTTCGGCAATTGGCTCTGGCCGGGGCAAGTGCCGGTGGGCACGCTCGCCGCCGGCTTCATCGTCGCCGCCGCGGTCCTGATCATCGCCTGCCCCTGCGCCATGGGCCTGGCCACGCCCGCGGCGATCATGGCCGGATCCAACGCCGCCGCCAAACGCGGCATTCTCATCCGGGACGGCGTCGCGCTCGAAAAGGCGGGCGTGGTCACCGCCGTGCTCTTCGACAAGACCGGCACGCTCACGGCGGGCCGCCCCGAACTCGCCGAGGCTGCCAGTTTCCGCCCGGAATGGACGCGCGCGCGGATGCTCGCCGTGGCGGCCGGGCTGGCGCGGCACTCGACGCATCCTCTCAGCCAGGCGGTCGCCCGGGGCGTCGTCGCAGACTCGTCCGCCGAGGCCGATATTTCCTCCTGGGAAGAGGCGCACGGCTCGGGGGTGCAAGGGACGCTGCCCTTGACGGACGGCGGCCGGCCGGGCCGGGCCCGGATGGGTTCGCTGAAATGGCTGGCGCAATCCGGCGTGGCGCTGGAACCGGGAGCGGATTTCGCCACGCACTGGTCTGAGCAGGCGGCCACGGTCATCGGACTGGCCTGGGAGAGTGAGTTGCTGGGCCTCATCGCCCTCCGGGATGCGATTAAACCGGGCGCGCCGGCGGTCGTGCGCCAGTTGCAAAACCAAGGGCTGCGGTGCTATCTGGTCACCGGCGATAATCCCAAAACCGCCGCGGCGGTCGCCGCCCAGGCGGGCATCCCGGCCGACCACGTCTTCGCCGAGGTCCGGCCCGAGAAGAAAGCCGAGTTTGTCGAGCGCCTGCAGCGGCAGGGCGAGCGCGTCGCCTTCGTGGGGGACGGCATCAACGACGGGCCGGCGCTCCAGCAGGCCGATCTCGGCATTGCCGTGAGCCGCGCCAGCGACATCGCCCGCGAGGCGGCCGACATCGTGTTGTTGAAATCCGAGATCGAGGCGGTGCCGGAGAGCCTCGGCCTGGCTCGCGCGACACTGCGCACGATTCACCAGAATCTGTTCTGGGCCTTTTTCTACAACAGTCTCGGAGTGCCGCTGGCCGCCCTCGGTTTCATGAGCCCCATCCTGTGCGCCGCCGCCATGGGCATCTCGGACGTGGTGGTCATTGGCAACGCGCTGCGGCTGAACCGCTGGAAGATGCGGCTCCCCACCCCCGCACAAGGATTAGGCCGCGCTCCCGCTGTTCCGGAGAAAATTCTCCAACCCCTCGAATAGCTGCCGGGCGGTGGCGGCGTGCGTTTCCGCGCCCTGACGCGGCACCAGGCCGAAGCCGGAGCCGTAGGCCGGGCCGTTGGCCACGCAAAGATCCGTGCGCGCCTCTGCGAGTTGCCGGCGCGCCAGGGCCAGCACCGCCGCGCGATCGCCCTCGACCTCGTATTTCCAGCCCACCAGCCGCGCCCCCGGATACCAGTCGCGCAGCTCGGCCAGGATCTTCGGGGTGGGCGTCAACTCGGCCAGCAGCGCCCCTTGCCGGGTGGAAATCTTGCCGGATTGAATCGCGCTCAGCGTCCCGTCCGACCCGCGCGACCAGATTTTTCCAAACCGAAAATCACTCACGGCGGAGGCGTGGAAGACCGCCTCAGCCGACCTCGCGGCCAGACCACGCAGCCGCCCGCGCAAATCATCGGTGGTGCTGAAGGTTTCCACTCGTTGCGCCCGGCGCTCGCCCCGCCAGGTCGCCTGCTGACCGATCAATAACGTGACCTCATGCCCCCGGGCCGAGAGAAAGGCGGCCAGCTCGGAGCCGAGCCGGCCGGTGGAAAAATTTGTCAATCGCCGCACCGCGTCCAGCGGTTCCCAGGTCGGGCCGGCGGTAACGACGACGCGCATGTCCCTAGACCAGGCCGCAGGCGCGCCGGGCCCGCTCGAGCACCCCGGCGGCCACCGCCCGGGCCCGCTGGGCGCCATCGCGCAGGATGGCGTTCACTTCATCCGGGCGCGCCGCCAATTCCGCCCGGCGCGCCCGCGCCGCGGCGAAGTGCTCCCAATACTGCTCGAAAAGCGCCTTCTTTAAATCGCCGTAACCCAGCCCCCCGGCGCGCAACCGCTCCTCGTATTCCCGCGCCACCTCGGGCGGCGCCACCAGCTTGAGCAACTGAATCGCGAGGTTCTGATCCGCGTCCGGCTTCGGTTCCCCGGGCGCGCGGCTGTCCATCTTGATTCCCATGATCTTTTTGCGCAGGACTTTCTCCTCTCCAAAGATCTCGATGGTGTTCCCGTAGCTCTTGCTCATTTTTTCCCCGTCCAGCCCCGGCACCCTGGCCACGTCGGCGCGGATGCGCGGCTCGGGGATCACAAAGGTTGACCCGTATTGCTCGTTGAACTTAATCGCGATGTCGCGGGTGACCTCGACGTGCTGCTTCTGATCCTGCCCCACCGGCACCACGCGGGAATCGTAAATTAAAATGTCCGCCGCCATCAGCACCGGATAGGCGAACAGGCCAAAGTTGAACGAAATGCCCTTGGCGACTTTGTCCTTGTATGAATGGCACCGCTCGAGCAACCCCATCGGCGTCACCGTGCCCAGCAGCCAGGTCAGTTCGGTCACCTCGGGAACATCCGATTGCCGAAAAAAAACCGTCCGCCGCGGATCCAGCCCGCAGGCGAGAAAGTCCAGCGCCACGTTCAACGTGTTTTGCCGCCGCTCGGCCGGGTCGAAGAGCGAAGTCATCGAGTGATAATCCGCGATGAAATAAAACGCCTCCCCCTGCTCCTGCAACTCGAGGGCCGGCTTCATCATGCCGAAGTAATTGCCCAGATGCAGCGTCCCCGAGGGTTGAATGCCTGACAAAATTCGCATGCCGGTCAGCTTAGGACACTGCCGGGAACCGGGGAAAGGAGGAATTGGACATGCGCGCGTGGCTTTTCTAGCCCGAACGCCGCCGCAGCCTGAAGGCTGCAACTACAGGGGAATTTTCGATCAAACACTCCGGAGGTAGCCGCGGCGAAGGACGTTACGGCAAAACGTCCCGGCCGTGTATCCGGGGCGGTTGCTCGAGCTCGAGCACGGCTCGCAGGGCCTGCTCGGGGCTGATGTCCGCAAGGCATCGGGGGCGCCCGGCCGGCGCGCAGGGCGGATCCAGCCGATTGACGCACTCGCACGCGGCGCTCAACACCCGGTGTCCCGAGCCCGCCGGCATCCAGGCGCGAGCGTCCGCGTAGGCGCGGAAAAACGAGACCGTGGGGACTCCCAGCGCCGCCGCCAAATGCAGCACCCCCGAGTCCGCGCCCACATGCGCCCGGCAGCGGGCCAGCACCGCAGCGAGCCGTTCCAAAGGGAGCGTCAGCGGCCGCAATCGCGCGCCCGCCGCCGCGGCGATCAGCGCCGCCAGCCGGGCCTGCTCGCGCGGCTCGGCTGTGGCTGTCGCCAGAATGACCCATTCCGGGCGCGCCGCGAGCAGCAGGCGCGCCAGCGTTCCCCAGTGTTCCACCGGCCATTCCTTTAAAGCGTGGCTGGCGTTGATCGAGAAGTGAATCAGCTCCGGGCGCGGGAACTCGCGGGCCGCCCAGGCCTCGGCCTCCGGCGGCGGCTGGAAGTCGTATCGCGGCGGCTCCAGCGGAAACCCGCAGGCGGCCAGCACCTGCCGGCGCTGTTCGGCGGCGGGGAGTTGCGGGTCGCGCCGCGCGATCCAGTGCCGGATCAGCCAGCGGTTCCAAAAGTGGGCGCGCCCGGCCGCGTGAGCGATGGCGGTGCGCGCCCCGCTGGCCGCGGTTAAAAAGAGGCTGCGGTCCGCCCCGCTGAAGTTCAACGCCAGGTCAAACCGTTGCCGGCGCAGCGCGCCCAGCACGCGGAGTTGCGCCCACAAGCCGCGGCGGGCGGGGTGCAGGTCGATGGCCCAGGCGCGCGTGACGCAGCCCGGCGCCAGGCGCAGCACCGCCTCGCCGAGCGGAGTGGTCAGCACGTGCAACTCCGCGTCGGGACACTGCCGCCGGAGGTCGCGGAGCGCGGGCACGAGCGCCACCGTGTCGCCGAGAAAGCCCGGATCCACCACGAGAATTTTTCGCATGGCGCGCGCGCGCTCGAACCATTTGGCGTTGCGGGACTGCATCTGCCGCGCCACTTAAACGCGCCGCCGGGTCTCCTGGCAAGCAAAGTCTCGATTCCGCGCTTGCTCCCGAGGCGGACCGGGACTACTCTCGCGCACCGTTCAATCTGCGGGCGTTGCGCCCGCGACTCCGCAATTATGTCCGAACTGCGTTCGCGCGCCCAATGGGGCGAGGACATCCTGGTGTGGGACTATTTCCACCGCAAGGCGCACGGCTTCTTCATCGAAGTCGGCGCCAATGATCCCGTGGCCAATTCCCAAACCTGGCTGCTGGAGCAAAACGGCTGGGAGGGAATTTTGATCGAACCGCAGCCCGGCTGCTGCGAGCGGCTGCGGCGCGCGCGCCGGCGCTCGCGGGTGATCCAGGCGGCCTGCGGCGCGCCGGGGCAGCGCGGGCCGGCGGAATTCCAGGTGGCCAGCTCGGATGACCGCTCGCGGCTCGCCGCGGGCCCGCCCGAAAAGGGCGTGGTCATCACCGGCACGCTCCGGGTCGAGGTAATCACGCTGGACGACGTCCTGGCCGCGATGGATCATCCGCCCCTGGATTTGGTGTCGGTGGATGTCGAGGGCGGGGAATTGGACGTGCTGCGCGGGTTTGATTTGCGCCGGCACCGCCCAGCCTTGTTAATCCTCGAAGACTATGTGTACGACCTCGCCCTGCACCGGCGGGCGCGCGCCCAGGGCTACAAGCTCGTCAAGCGCGCCGGCAGCAACAATTGGTACGTGCCCAACGAAACCCCATTCCCCGTTCCCTGGCGGGAACGGCTCGAATTATTCCGCAAAATGCGGCTCTCGACGGCCCTGCGGAACTGGAAGCGCCGCCGCCGCGCCGGCTCCGCATGAAAACCCTGCCCATCTCCGTCTGCATGGTTTCGAGCGCCGAGGCCCATCGCATCGGCCGGGCGCTCGAGAGCGTGGCCGGCTGGGTCGCGGATATCGTCGTGGTGTTAAACGATGAGGTCGCCGACGGCACCGAAGCCATCGCCCGGCGGCATGGCGCCCGGGTGTTTCGCGAGCCCTGGAAGGGATTTATCGAGCAAAAGAACTCCGCCGCCGCCAAGGCCGGGCAGCCCTGGATCCTCGGGTTGGACGCCGACGAGGCGGTCTCGCCGCGGCTGCGCCAGGAGATCGGCCGGATTTTTGAAAACCCACGCCAGCTTGAGGAGCACGCCGCGTTCAGCTTTCCCCGGCTGGCTTGGTACTGCGGACGGTGGATCCGGCATGGCGATTGGTATCCTGATCGTAAAACGCTGTTGTGGCGGCGCGGCCAGGCCCGCTGGGGCGGACTGGATCCGCACGCGGTGCTGTTGGCCGAGGGGCGGGTGGGGCGGCTGCGCGGCGATCTTCTCCACTTCACGAATGACTCGATCGCCCATCACGTGGGCAAAATCATTCCCTACACCGAGGATTTCGTGCGGCTGAACGCGGGGGGAAAACGTCCAGGCGCATTCGATCTCGTCGCCCGGCCGTTTTGGAAATTCGCGCGCGGCTATGTCTTCCGCCTCGGTTTCCTCGATGGCTGGCAGGGATATTACATCGCCTGGACCAATGCCTTCTCGGTGGTGACCAAGTACGCGCGGCTGCATGAGCCAGGTCCCGGCGCGAAAGCCGGACGCGGGGGAGGAAAACGTGGGTAGCCAGGCCGGCCCGCCCGAAACGGCTTCCAGGATCAGGGTGTTGCATCTGAACTCGATGCTGCACGGCGGCGGCACCGACGACCAATGCGCCGCCATGGTCAGCGGCCTGACCCAGCTCGGGCAGGCGGCCAGCGTGGCCGGGCCGCCGGGCCGCCGGTTCATTGCGCAACTGGCGGCGCGCGGCGCGCCGTTCCTTCCGCTCCCCTCCGAAGGGCCGCTCAAGCTCGGCTTCATCCTGGGCGCCGCCCGGCTCATCCGGCGCGAGCGGGCGCAAATTGTCCACGCCCATCACGGACGCGATTTCTGGCCGGCCGTTTTCGCCGCCCGGCTCTCCGGGCGCCGGCCCCGCGTGGTGCTCACCCGTCATTTAGCCAAGAGCGCCGGCTCGGGGTTCACCCGCGCCCTGCTGCTCAACCGCTGCGCTGCAGTCATCGCTGTTTCAGCTTTCGTGGCCCGGGTGTTGCGCGAGGGGGTGTATGAGCCGGACGCCGGGGAACTCGAGCGCCGCGCGCGCCCGCCGTTGCGGGGCGACCACTCCCGCATTCATGTGATTTACGGCGGGATTGACACCGCGCGCTTTCGGCCGGCCGACGCCTCCGCCCAGCGGCGGGAATGGGGGCTGGCGCCCGGGGATTACGCCTTCGCGGTGGTGGGTTCCTACGATCTCCCGCGCGGCAAGGGCCAGCGCGAATTCCTCCAAGCCGCCGCCCGCGTCGCGGAGACTGCGCCCCAGGCGAGATTTTTCCTTGCCGGGCGCGGCCAGCTGCGGGCGCGGCTCGAGGCGGACCTTCGCGAGCTGGGCCTAACCGGCAAGGCCCGCCTGCTTCCCTACACGGAAGACATGCCGGGACTGATGAACGCCATCGACTGCCTGGCGCATCCGCAAGTGGGCACCGAGGCGTTCGGTCTGGTGGTGCTCGAGGCCTTCGCCTGCGGCCGGCCGGTCATCGCCTCGGCGCTGGACGGGCTGCCCGAGGCCTTCGCCGCCGGCGGGGCGGGCGCGCTGGTCACCCCCGGGGACGTCGGCCAGCTCGCCCAGGCCATGATCGCTCAGGCGCGGGCGCCGCGCCCCTCGACAGAGGAGCGCCACCGCCTCCATGAGCGCGTCGCCGCCGAATATTCCGTGCTGGCAAACGCCCGCCGGGTTTTGCGATTGTACCGTCAACTGCTGGAAGGGTCTTGAAGGCCCCCGGCCAAACACACGTGCCGCCCAGGAAAATTCAAATTGATTTCTGCGATTTCTGGCCGGGGTTTTCGAAGACGAACAATTTCTTCTACCAAACCCTCCAACGCCAGTTCGAGGTCGAGCTGGCCGATCAGCCTGACATCCTGATCTACGCTGACCCAGGCAGTCATGCGCATCGGCTGCAGCGCGGCCTCAAGGTCTATTTCGGCATCGAGTCGCATCTGCCCGACTGGCGCGAGTGCGACTACGCCATGACCTGCCATTACCTCGAGGACCCGCGCCACCTGCGCCTCCCGTTCTACGCGCTCTCCGGCGACACCCGGCAATTCGATAAAAGCGCGGAAGATCCCGAGGCGCTGCTCGCGGCCAAGACCCGCTTCTGCGGCTTCGTCGTGAGCAACGCCGGCAACCGCGCCGCCCAAAAACGCGTCCAGTTTTTTCAGGCCCTCTCCGCCCGCAAACACGTGGACAGCGCCGGGCGAACGCTGAATAACATGGGCGGTCCGCTCGCCGGCGGCTGGGCGGGGAAACTCGCCTTCCTGAAAACCTGCAAGTTCAACATCGCCTTCGAAAACAAATCCCTGCCCGGCTACACCACGGAAAAAATCGTGCAGGCGATGCGCGCCCGCTGCATCCCCATCTACTGGGGCAGCCCGCGCATCCACGAGGAATTCAATCCCCGCAGCTTCCTGAACTACTTCGATTTCCCCAGCGAAACCGCCTTGATCGAGCGCATCCTCGAGCTGGACCGTCGCGACGATCTGTATCTGGAGATGTTGCGCCAGCCTTATCTGAACGAAAATCCGCCCAACGAGACTTACCAAAAGGAGCGCATCTGGACTTTTTTCGACCGCATTTTGACGGAGGGGCCCAAAAGACGAGCCCGCAAAGTCTTTTCCCTGGGCCGCTGGATGTGGGTCAAGCGCAACAAACCGCGGGAACCGTGAGGCGCGGATGGCGATGGAACCGCATGCCCCCCCCGCCCGGCCCCGGCGCATCCTGATCGTGGATGACGACCCCGGCCAGCGCAGCCTGCTGAACTCCTTTTTGCGCAGTCAGGGTTTCGAGACGCTGTTGGCTGATTCCGGCCAGCGGGCGCTGGAGTTGCTCGCCGCCCACGAGATCCACATGATGATTTCGGACGTGCGGATGCCGGGGCTTTCCGGGCTCGAGACGCTGCGCCAGGCGCGCCAGCGGCACGCCATCCTCCCGGTGTTGATGGTGACGGCGTACGCCGAGATCCGCGAGGCCGTCGGCGCCATGCGGGATGGCGCGCTCAACTATCTGGCCAAACCGATCGACCTCGATGAGCTGCTGGCGACCGTGCGCCAGGCGACCGGCCTGGCGGCGGCCGCGCCCCTCGTCTTCCACGCCGAACGGCGGCTGCCCGAGTCGGTGGTGGCGCACAGCCCGCTCATGCGGGCGGTTTTCCGGGATGCCGCGCTGATCGCGCCCTCGGACACCCGGGTGCTGATCACCGGCGAAAGCGGCTCGGGCAAGGAGGTGCTGGCGGATGTGGTTCACGCCTGGAGCGAACGGGCCGGCGGACCGTTGGTGAAGGTGAATTGCGCGGCGATTCCCGAGACGCTGCTCGAGAGCGAGCTGTTCGGACACGAGAAGGGCGCCTTCACCGGCGCGGTGGCCCAGCGGGTGGGCCGGTTCGAGCAGGCCGGCCAGGGCACCATCTTTCTCGATGAAATCGCCGATATGTCCCCGCCCTTGCAAGCCAAGCTGCTGCGCGTGACCCAGGACGGGCGCTTCACCCGCGTCGGCTCGAACCGCGAGCTGCAAACCCACGCGCGCATCCTGGCGGCCACCAATCGCCACCTCGAAGCGGAGGTCCAGGCCGCGAGGTTCCGCGAGGATTTATTTTACCGGCTCAATGTCGTGGAGTTAAACCTGCCGCCGTTGCGCGACCGGCCCGAGGATATCCTGCCGCTGGCGCGCCAATTCATCGCCGAATTCTCGCGCGGCAAAGCCCGGCTTTCTCCCGCGCTGGCCGAGGCGCTCGTGCGCTACCGTTGGCCGGGGAACGTGCGTGAATTGCGCAATGCCATGGAGCGGGCGGCGCTGCTGGCGCAAGGCGAGGTGATCCTGCCCGAACACCTGCCCGCGCGAATCCGGCCCGCCGACAGCGAAAGCGCCCCGCCGGGCAACGGCGAATCCGAGGGCCTCGAGCGGATCGAACGCCTGGCCATCCTGGAGGCGCTGAGCAAATACGATTACAACCGCAGTGAGACTGCCCGCGCCCTGGGCATCAGCCGGCGCGCCCTCCTCTACAAGCTCCAGCGCTACCGCGAGCAGGGATACGCCGTGGATTCAGGCGGCTAAAGGTGACGCAACGCCAGCGCCAGCCCGGTCAGCACCAGCATCATGCCGCTGGGCATGAACTTTTTCGTTTTTAACAATCGGATGGTGAAGACAATCAGCAGCGCGGCCATGACCGCATCTCCCAAACCGCGGCGAAAACCCGGATCGAGCAACCCGGGAATGGCGGTAATCACCAACAGCGCCGCGGAAACGGAGGCCATGATCAGCGAAGGCCGGCTGCCCGCCTTGAGAAACCCGACCAGTCCGCCGATCAGCAGCAGCACAATGTAAATCCACAAGACCGTGTTGGCATTCATGGGCGGCCAGCATAACCGCGCCCGGCTCGCGCGCGAAAGCGGAATCGGAACGCTCCCGCTTCCGCCGGGATGCCGGCCCGCCAGGCAAGGCCGCCGCTGGCTCCTCACTCCCGCGGCGGTTTCTCCAGGTTTTGCAGCAGGTGGGTCAGGTAGGGGAGCAGTTGCTTTTTGCGCGAGACGATGTTCGGCAGCTCGTAAATGCCCGGCTCGAGGCGCGGATAGTTGATCTGCGCGGCCAGGGCGGCGTCGCCCACGACCAGCAGCAGCGAGGACTGGGTGTTCACATCCGTCACCAGCAGGGCCGAGAACCAGTAACGATGCTCGAAAGCGTAGTCGCGCAAGGCTTTGGCCAGGTCGTCCTTGCGCTTCCAGAATTGGTCGAAGCCGATCTCCTCGATCTGGGCCACACTGAAGCGCGCGCCCGCCTCGGCGTATTCCTTGCAGTCCGTGGTGATCGCCCGCGGCGCGGGGAATTGCGTGAGCAGCGAGCCGGAGGCGAAGAGTTTCTCGGTAAAGGCCCGCGCGTTGACCCCGGCGATTTGTTCGAGGCGTTTTAACACCTGCTGGTCCAGCGCGACGGTCGTCGGCGAGCTCAGGTTGAGCGTGTCCGCCACCAGGCCCGCCAGCAGCAGGCCGGCGATGGGCCGCGGCAGCTCCACGCCGTGCCGGAAGAAGCAATCCGCCACAATGGTGCTGGTGGAGCCGACCGGTTCGTTGCGAAACAGGATCGGCTGCTGGGTGGTGAAGGCTCCGATGCGGTGGTGATCGATGATTTCCAGGATTTCGACGCATTCGGCTCCCGGCACCGCCTGGGTTAGTTCGTTGTGGTCCACCAGGATCAGTTTGCGATCCACTTTCTTGAGAAAGTCGCTTTTGGAAAGGATGCCTACGGTCGCTTCGTCCGGGCCGATCACCGGGAAGGCGCGCTGGGTGGAATTCAGGGCGCGGAGCCGCACTTCCCGCAGCGCGGCATCCTCCTTGAAAACAAGGAATTCCTCCTCGAGCACGTGGCGCACGGAGATCGCGGCGCGGCAGAGCGCGGCGGTGGTGGCGGTGTCATGCGGCGAACAGATGAGGCTCACCCGCCGCTCGCGCGCGCCCGCGACGATCTCCGGGGTGATTGCCAACCCGCCCGTCACCACCAGCACCCGCGCGCCCTCATGAATGGCCCGGCGCTGGATGTCCAGGCGGTCGCCCACCACGATGGCCAGGCGCTCGCGCGGGTAATGGGCGATGCGGTCGGCGAACGATTCCACGCCCATGGCGGCGATGATCAGGACCAATTCCTCCTCGCGCGAGGTTTCGTGGCCAAGGAGCACGCGCCCGCCCAGCGTGGCGGCGAGGTTCTCGAGCGAGGAAAGCACGCGCCGGGTGTCCACCAGCCGGTTGGCGCCGGGAAAGAGGAATTTGCCGACCTTGAGCAGCGAGACCAGCCCCCGGCAGCGCCGCGCCTCGTCCAGCACCGGCAGCACGCGCAGGCCGCGCTCGTCCATCAGCCCCAGCGCCTCCGTCAGGGTGCTGTCCGGCCGGACGCTGATCACCCGCGGCTGCATGACGTCGCGCACTTTGGGCGAGACATCGGCGACAAACCGCGGCGGCGGCTCGCCAAACTGGCCCAGCACGAAGTCGATGCGGTCGTTGGTGTCGCCGCATCGCGCGGCCACCGCCCCGGGCAGCCCGGTGCGCCGCTTGAACTCAGCGTAACCGATGGCCGAGCAGATCGCGTCGGTATCCGGGTTGCGATGTCCGATAACCAGCACTTCACTCATAAGATTCAGAAAGCCGGCCGGGCGGCGGGCCGGAGGGCCCGCCGCGCGCGCCGGCGCTGAGCATAGCCCAACTTGACGAGAAAATCCTCGTTCAGCGCGGATATTTTCAGGCACAATCAACCGATGAAGCGAGATACCGCCGGCGCCTCGGACGCCGCCGCCACCGGACCGGACCGGGAATTCCGGCTGCGCCCCGAGCCGTTTCAGGGCACTCCCGAGGAGATCGAGCGGCAATGGTTCGAGCAAGTCTATCAAGGCCGCGGGGATCGCCTGCCGCAACTGACCCTCCGCGCCGTGCTGATGGGCGCCCTGCTCGGCGGAGTCCTCTCGCTCACCAACCTCTACATCGGCCTCAAGTCCGGCTGGGGGTTCGGCGTGGCCATCACTGCCTGCATCCTCTCCTACGCCATCTGGACCAGCCTGCACAAAATCGGGCTGGCCCGCACGCCGATGACGATTCTCGAAAACAACTGCATGCAGTCCACCGCCAGCGCGGCGGGCTACTCGACCGGCACCACTCTCGTCTCGGCCTTTTCGGCGTTCATCCTCATCACCGGCTACCCCCTGCCGCTCGGGCTGACGCTCGCCTGGGTATTTTTTCTCGCCATCCTCGGGGTCACCATGGCCATTCCGATGAAACGGCAAATGGTGAACATCGAGCAACTCCGCTTCCCCAGCGGTCTGGCGGCGGCCGAAACGCTCCAGGCCCTGCACAGCCACGGCCAAAAAGGCATGCGCGCGGCCCGGGCTCTCGGGGTTGCCGGCCTCCTGGCGGCCCTCAACCAGTTCTGGATGGATGGGCTGCGCCTGGCCAGCGGCTCGCTGGAAAAATTTCAGCTCAGCGCGTTGCTGGCCCGGGCCAACGAGGCCGTTTTCGGCCCGGTTTGGATCGGCCGCACCGTGCTGTTCAACTGGGATCCGATTTTCATCGCCGCCGGCGCCATCACCGGCATGCGCGTCTGCCTCAGCATGCTCCTCAGCGGCACGCTTTGCTGGATGGTCTTCGTCCCCTACATGCAACACCAGGGCATCATCACCGGCTCGGGTTTTCGCGACGTGGTGCAATGGACGCTCTGGGGCGGCACGGCCTGCATGGTCAGCTCGGGCCTGCTGAACTTCCTGCTCCAATGGAAAACCTCGCTCCGGGCCTTTCGCAACCTGGGCAAAATGTTCCGGCGCGGCGCCGATGCCGGCGGGGATCCGCTGGACCGGTTGGAGGCGCCGATGGCCTGGTTTCTCATCGGGCAGGTCGTTTCCCTGTCCGCCCTGGCCTACCTGGCCAAGCGCACTTTCGACATGCCCTATTACATCGCGGCCCTGGCGCTGGTGTTGTCTTTCGTGCTGGCGCTGGTGGCCTGCCGCGTCACCGGCGAGACCGACACCACCCCGGTCGGCGCGATGGGGCAGTTGACCCAAATGACCGTCGGCGCCATTCATCCCGGCAGCGCGGTGACCACGCTCATGAGCGCCAACGTCGTCTCCAGCGCCGCCATCTCCTCCGCCGACCTGCTCACCGACCTCAAGAGCGGCTATCTCCTCGGCGCCAACCCGCGCAAACAGTTCCTGGCCCAGTTCTCCGGCATCTTCGTCGGCACCCTCATCACGGTGCTCTCGTTCAGCGTCATGGTCCCCTCCGCCAAAGTGCTCGGCTCGGACCAATTTCCCGCGCCGGCCGCCCAAAGCTGGCGCGCGGTGGCCCTGACCATGAGCAAGGGCATCGGCGATCTGCACCCGGTCAAAAAATGGTCCATCGGCGTCGGCGCCGCCGTGGGTATCCTGATGGCGGTGTTGCCCGCGCTCCTTCCGCGAAAACAAAGGTGGCTCCCCTCCGCCGCCGGGGCGGGTCTGGCCTGGACGTTCCACTGGCATTACAGCCTGCTCTTTTTCCTCGGGGCGGTGATCGCCTGGGCCTGGAAAAAGCGATCCGCCGCCAGCGCCGAGGAGCTCACGTACCCGGTTGCCTCGGGCGTCATCGCCGGCGGCTCGCTCCTGGGCGTGCTGATCATCTTCTGGGAGAACGGCCCCGAAATGATCCGCAAACTATTCGGGCTGTAGCCGCGCCGGCGCGGAGGTGCAACCCGCCTGACGCCGCCTCAGGACACCTTCACCGGCGCTTCCTCGCGCGGCCTGGCGGCGCCGGACAGTTGCTGTTCCAACGGGGTGATCGGATCCATGGCCAGCCAGCAAAGCCCGCCCGCCAGGTAAAGCGCCGCCGTGACGTAGAACGCGGCATTCCACCCGCCCGCCGCCTGCACGAGGTAGCCGCAGACGATGGGCGACAGGAATCCGCCGAGGTTCCCGACCATGTTCATGGCGCCCGACAGGGTCGCGACGGATTTCCCGCCCACGTCCATGCACGCGGTCCAGGCGCCCGGCATCTGGACGTCGTTGCCAAAGGCGACCAGCGCGATCGCCGTCACCGCGAGATAGGGATTGGCCAAGGCAGTGGCCAAAATCAGCATCGCCGCCGCGCCGAACGCGCCGCCCGCCCCAATCCACCGGCGAACCCGCGCGGGGCCGCCCCAGCGGCGGCTGAGCGCCGGCGCGATCCAGCCCGCGAACAACGAACCAAACGCGCCGACGAAGAGCGGCGCACCCGCCAGCAGCGCGCTCTGCTTCAGATCAAAACCCCGCGCTTTCAGCAGGTAAGTCGGAAACCAGGTGATGAAGAAATAAAACGAGTAGCTGCACGCGAAGTATTGGCCGCACAGGCACCAAACCGTGCGCGACCGGACCAATTGACGGGCCAGCGGGCCGAAGCGCTCCACCGTCCCGGTCTCGACCGGCAGCAACGCGGCTTCCGCCGCGTTGACGGAGCGATGCCCCCGGGGATCGTCGCGATACCACCAGAAAAAAACCGCGGCCCAGATCATTCCCAGCAGGCCGAACGCGACAAAAGTGTGCCGCCAGCTCATCAGTTGAAGGCAGCCCAGCACCAGCAACGGCGTGAACGCCCCGCCCAGGCGGGCGCTCATCCACATGATCCCCTGCGCGCGAGCCCGCTCCGACCCCGGCAGCCAGCGGTTGAACGCCTTGGTCAGGTTCGGAAACGCGCCCGCTTCCCCCGCCCCAAACAGAAACCGCGTCGCCACCAGGGTCAGCCAGCTCCGCGCAAAACCGGTCGCCGCGGTGAAAAAGGACCACCAGAGCACAATGCGCAACAACACCCGGCGCGGCCCGAGGCGATCCCCCAGGTAGCCCGCCGGAATTTCAAACAGCGCGTAAGCCAGGGTGAACGCCGAAAACACCCAGCCCATTTGCCGGTCGCTCAAATTCAGCTCTTGCGAGATAAACGGCGCCGCCTGGGCAATGCAGATCCGGTCAATGTATTGAATGATCGCCAGCGTGATGGCAAACACCACG
The DNA here is from genome assembly GCA_039806935.1 of Verrucomicrobiota bacterium. Lineage (GTDB taxonomy): Bacteria > Verrucomicrobiota > Verrucomicrobiia > Limisphaerales > UBA8199 > JBDHQH01. The sequence continues at coordinate 9,027 of JBDHQH010000022.1, read as the reverse complement.
ACCCAATACCGAGCCCGGCTGGCCGGAGCGGCCGGTCTCATGCGGCAAGGCGCGCGCGAGGCATCCCCCGGACCTGGGAGCAGGCTTTATTCATGCCGCAGCATCCGCATCCGCTGCCGGGTGGCCAGTTCATCCACCATGGCCTCCGGATACGGATAGTCCGTGAAGTCCGAAGGGGGACGGAACGCCGCCGGGCCGGGATCTTCGCGGCGCACTCTGGACAGGCGCAGCACCGAGGTGTTGGTCAGCGAGGAAATCTCGACCGGAACAGGCGGGCGGGTGATGGTTTGCCAGACCTCGAAGACCGCCGCCGCACCGCCGGTCATCTCCACTTCCGCGCGGGCCAGCTCCGTTTCCTGCGCCTCCATTTTTCGCGAACTCCCCGGCTGCACAGTGGTCAGCAACCGGATCGGGTGCGCCAGCTCGGGCAAACGCGCGTAGCCCTGCAAGGCCTCGCTCAACACGTACCCCCGCCCCTGGGCCACGTCCCAGATGAAGCTGAATCCGCCTTCGGGCGTCCGGGCGCTGGTCTCCTCCGGATCGGGCGCGAAGACGAGTTGGGCGCCGCGCGCCAGAAGCTGGCCGGAGGCGGGTTTGCCCAGCGCGGGCGAGCTGGCCGTCACGCGCGCGCTGTAGGGCGCGCCATTCGTCAGCAGCGCGCCGGCCGGGCCGGTCAGAAACGGCGGCGGCTGCGCGCGATACACATTCACCCGCGCCGGCTCCTCGCCGCCCTGAGGGCGATGCGCGCATCCGCCCAGCAAAACCGCCGCCGCGCCCAGCCAGCCCAGCCCCGCGATGAAGTGGAAACGGCGGCGGCTCCAGCGTGACAGCGTGCTCATGTTCGCGTTTATTTCGGCAGGTTAAATTCGATCCGCGAGCGGCCGCCGGTCTGGCGATTCCGAATTTCCATCTCCTCGAGCTGCCATTGGCCGCGCACTTTTTTGAATTCCTTGGGATCGAACTGCTTGAGCAGCTCATCCTTGAAATCGTAGGCGTCGGCGTGGACGATGCCGCCGGATTCAATGTCGATCCAAGCGACCACGCGCCGGTAGGCGCCGGGGGCGGGCTCGGGATTCCGGCTCTCCAAGACGTTGCAGGAGCGGCCGCGCCGCATCTGCTGCCGGAGCAACCGCTGGTCCGGCCAGTGCAGGAACTCCAGCCCCAGGTCGGCCGCCCAGAAATCGGATCCCGCGAACGGCGTCATCGTTTGATGGCCGCGCAGCGGAACCGCCGCACCCGCGCCGCGTTGCAAGGTGTACGCGTTGTCCTGATCCAGTCGATGCGCCACCACCAGCCTGGCCGACTCGTCGCCGCCCGCTCCCGCCTCGTAAGTGTTGGTCCAGGCATCCTCGTCGAGACGCGTGAAAAACCGGATCGGCGTCGCGCGCTCGAAACCATCGGCCCCCCTGATTTTGAGTGTGCCGCGGCTGGAATAATTCTCGGCGGGCGGCCGCGAGAGCAGGTCCGCCACCAGCGCCCGGCCTTGGGCGGCGGCCGCTGTGGCGTCCAGCTCGGGCGGCGGGCGGAGCTGGCCCTTTTGTGCGGACGCGGCGGCGGCCAGCGTCAGGACGCTCAGGAGCGCGAACAGGATGCAAGCGGGGCGTCTCATCGCGGATTCACCTTGAATGCAAAGCCAGCGGCAGCAGCTCGGAAATATGCTTGATGAAATGCGCCTTGAGTTTCGCCTGCACCTCCTCGGGAACCTCGCTCCAATCGGCGCGATTCTGCTCGGGTAAAATGACTTCCTTGAGGCCGAACCGGGCGGCGGCGAGCACCTTCTCCTTGACCCCCCCGATCCGCAGCACGCGGCCGCGCAGGCTGATTTCTCCGGTCATCGCCACCTCCGAGCGCACGCGGCGGCGCATGAGCAGCGAGGCCAGCGCGGCCACCAGCGCCACCCCGGCGCTCGGGCCGTCCTTGGGCGTGGCCCCGGCCGGCACATGGATATGGATGTCATGGCGGCTGTAATCCGAGAAATCGATGCCCAGCGTCCCCGCCTGGCTGCGCAGGTAACTTACCGCCGTCTGCGCGCTCTCCTTCATCACCTCGCCCAGCGAGCCGGTGAGCAGCAGGCCGCCCTTGCCCGGCATGCGCGTGGCCTCCACAAAGAGAATCTCCCCTCCCACCGGCGTCCAGCCCAATCCGGTGGCAATGCCGAACTCCTTGATCCGCTCGGCGGTCTCGTTCGGAAATCTGGCGGCGCCCAGGTAATCGACCAGCAACTCCGGCTTGAGCACCAGCGGCTGGGCCGCCTCGCCGTTGCTGATCAGCTTGCGCGTCGCCTTGCGGGTGAGCGCGGCGATCTCGCGCTCGAGTTGGCGCACGCCAGCCTCCCGGGTGTAGCTGTGGATGACCCGCCGCAGGGTCGTATCGGGAATTTTCACTTCCCGCCGGCTCAATCCATGCTCCTCCAGTTGGCGCGGCAGCAGGTGCCGCTTGGCGATCTCGAGTTTCTCGGTCTCGGTGTAGCTGGGCAACTCGATCACCTCCAACCGGTCGCGCAGGGCGGGGTGAATCGGCTCCAGCCAGTTGGCGGTGGTCAGGAACAGGACGCGCGAGAGATCGAACGGCAAATCCAGGTAATGATCCGTGAAGGTGTTATTTTGCGCGGGATCGAGCACCTCGAGCAGGGCCGCCGCGGGGTCGCCGCGAAAATCCGCGCCCACCTTGTCCAGCTCATCCAGCAGAATCACCGGGTTGCGGCTCTCGACCCGGCGCAGGGTCTGGATAATCCGGCCCGGCAGGGCGCCGACGTAAGTCCGCCGGTGGCCGCGAATCTCCGCCTCATCGCGCATGCCCCCGAGGGAGATGCGGGCGAACTTGCGCCCGAGCGCCTCGGCCACGCTGCGGCCCAGGCTCGTCTTGCCCACCCCCGGCGGGCCGACCAGGCATAAAATCGGACCCTTGATCTGCTTGCGCCGCTGGATCACCGCCAGGTACTCCAGCAGCCGGTCCTTGACCTTCGCCAGCCCGTAATGCTGCTCGTTCAGGATTTTCTCGGCCGCCTCGAGGTCCAGCTTGTCCTCGGTCTCCCTCATCCACGGCAAGCCCAGGATCCAATCGAGATAGTTGCGCGTGACGGCGTACTCCGCGGCCGCGGGCGGCATCTGCTGCAGGCGATCCAGCTCCTGCGCCGCCGCCTGCCGGACCTCGCCCGGCATCGGCGTCTGCTCGATCTTCTCGCGCAACGCCCGGATCTCGCCGGCGTTGGGATCGGACTCGCCTAATTCGCGCTGGATGGCGCGCATCTGCTCGCGCAAAAAAAAGTCGCGCTGGGTTTTCGAGATCGAGGTAGCCACCTCGGTCTGGATTTTCGAGCTGAGCGTCAGCACCTCGTGCTCGCGGTTGAGCATCGGCAACAGCCGCGTCAGGCGCTCCTTCACCGAGGCGGTCTCCAGCAATTCCTGCCGCTCCCGCAGATCCAGGTTCAGGTTCGCCGCGATCAAATCGGCGAAGTGCCCCGGATCCTCGGTGTTTAATGCGGCGATTTTGATCTGCTCGGAGAGCGCCGGGGAAAGCTTGATGATCTCCTGGAACTGGCTCTGCGCGTTGCGCATCATCGCCGTCAGTTCCACCGAGTTTTCGGTGTGATCCTTGAGCAGCTCGAAGCGGGCGGTCAGATACGGGTCGGTGGCGGCGTACTCCTTGATCCGGATGCGCCACAATCCCTCGACCAGCACCCGCACGGTATTGTCCGGAAATTTCAGCATTTTCAGCACGCGGGCCACGCAGCCGACCGCGTGCATCTCCTCGGGGCCGGGGTTTTCCGCCTCGGGATTGCGCTGGAGCACCACCCCCAGCAGCCGCTCGCCGGCCACCACGTCATCAATCAGTTTCGTGCTCTGGGCCGTCTCGACCAGCAGCGGCGCGATCATGCCCGGAAAGATGGTGATGTCCGAAAGGCCCAGGATGGGAAGCTGCTCCGGCAGCGAACTCGAGGAGACACGCGGCGGCGCCTCCGGGCTGCCGGCGGCTCCCAGGATGCTAATGAATTCTGTATCGGGCGAGGTCATGAATCACGCCTTGCAAATTAGCTGCCCGCAGCCCGGAAAAATTCAGAGCGCGGAGGGGTTTTCCTGGTCCCGCGCCGGCTTGTCTCCCGCGGGAGCGCCGGGGGCCAGCGGCACATCAAGCCGCAAAAACCCGTTTAAATATGCCGCCTTCGCCTGGCTGAGATCATAGCCCGCCGGCAGCTCGAGCACGCTTTCAAACGGCCCATAATTGATTTCCATCAGTAAAAAACTGCACTTGGCCGCCCGGCAGCCGTCCGGCCGGTTGCCGCTGATGCGCAAGCGCCGCCCTTCGACGGTGATCTCGAGATGCTCGCTGCGCATTCCCGCCAGTTCCACCTTGATTACCAAGCCGTTGTCCGTGCGGTAAACATCCGTGTTCGGCGCCCAGTGCCCCCGCGCGCTGCTCTCGCGCACCACTCCCACAGCGCAAGAAACAAACTGCACGGAACTTGCTTTGAACATGGCCATCTTGTAGCGGGATGAATCTACTTTACGAAGCTTTTTAACGCAAGCGCTCCCCATCAGCCCATCTTCACTGTCACCTTGGGCCGTTCCCCCTTGCGCGCCCGCAGCGTAATCGAACCCCGCATCGGCGCGCCCGTGGCGCCAGGGCACCCGCAATGCGTGTCGCGGCGCAAATCAAACCCGCCTTTGCGCCGCCGAAACCGGCGCCGCAGCAAGAGCGCCCCGGCCAAAGCCACCAACGCCAGCGAAACAATTTGCTGCCAATCCATCTCCCCAGCATAGCCGCAAGCAATCCGCCGCGCAAACCGGCGTCCACGCCACGGCGGCTGGTTCTTCATCCTTGAGACCGACCTGGACATTGACGCGAGGCGGACGCCGACGCAGCCTGAAGGCTGCGGCTACAGGGGGACTCCCGATCAGGCACTCCGGATGTAGCCGCAGCCTTTAGGCTGCGTTCCCCGCCTGGCTCCGACGCCGGACGCAGCCTGAAGGCTGCGACTACAGGGGGATTCCCGATCAGGCACTCCGGATGTAGCCGCAGCCTTCAGGCTGCGCTCCCCGCCTGGCTCCGACGCCGACGCAGCCTGAAGGCTGCGGCTACAGGGGGATTCCCGATCAGACGCTCCGGATGTAGCCGCAGCCTTCAGGCTGCGCTCCCCGCCTGGCTCCGACGCCGGACGCAGCCTGAAGGCTGCGGCTACAGGGGGATTCCCGATCAGACATTCCGGATGTAGCCGCAGCTTTTAGGCTGCGCTCCCCGCCTGGCTCCGACGCCGGACGCAGCCTGAAGGCTGCGGCTACAGGGGGATTCCCGATCAGACGCTCCGGATGTAGCCGCAGCCTTCAGGCTGCGCTCCCCGCCTGGCTCCGACGCCGGACGCAGCCTGAAGGCTGCGACTACAGGGGGATTCCCGATCAGACATTCCGGATGTAGCCGCAGCCTTTAGGCTGCGCTCCCCGCCTGGCTCCGACGCCGACGCAGCCTAAAGGCTGCGGCTACATCCGGCTCGGCCAGGCTCGGCGTTTACGGCTGCGGAGTGCTGGCGGGGGCGGGCGCCGCGGGCGGATTCGATTGTGCCGGCGTGGCGGGCGCCGTCGGGGCGGGCGTGGCGGGCGCCGGAGCGGCTGGCAGGAGGCCTCCCTGCTGCTGGGCCGCCGGCTGCTCGAGCCGACGCTGGAATTCGGTCTGGTTGCGGCTGTGATAGCGGGTCTGCATGAACGCCAGCACCAGCGCCAGGGCGAAGAAAACCGTGGCCACGTATTTGGTGACTTTGGTGAGCACGTTGCCTGAGCCGGCGCCAAAGAGCGCATCGGTGGCGCCGCCGCCGAAGGCCAGACCGGCCCCGGCTTCCTTCTTCGGCAATTGAATCAGCACCAGCAGCACCAGGGCGACGCAATCCAGCACCATGATGACGGTCAGGAGACCAATGATAAAACCCATAACGGAACTTTCTTAAATTGAGCTTTTAATTATATCAGCGAAACCGCGAACTTCAAGCGAGGCTCCGCCCACGAGCGCACCGTCCACATCCGGCTGGCTCATGAGTTCGCGCGCGTTGGACGGCTTAACACTGCCACCATATTGGATTCGGACGCGGCGGGCAACCGTTTCGTCGAAAATCCTGGCCACCCGCTGGCGGATGAAGGCGTGCGCCTCCTGCGCCTGGGCCGTGGTGGCGGTCTTGCCGGTGCCGATGGCCCAGACCGGCTCGTAGGCGATGATGGTCTCGGTCATCTGCTCCTTGCTCAGTCCGGCCAGGCTGCCGGCGATCTGCGTCTCGAGCACGCGCTCCATTTGGCCGCCCTCGCGCTCGGCCAGGGTTTCGCCGACACAAACAATCGGCTTCAAGGCCGCCGCATGGGCCGCCAGCGCCTTTTTGGCGATCAAGGCGTCGCTCTCCCGCTGGTATTGTCGGCGCTCGGAATGACCCAGGATCACGTAACGGACGGAAAATTCCTTGAGCATGACGGCGGCGATCTCGCCGGTGAAGGCGCCGACGTGGTTTTCGCTCATGTTTTGCGCGCCCAGCCGCAGGTTGGAATCGAGAATCACCTTGGAAACCTCGCTCAAAGCGGTGTAGGCCGGGCAGACCACCATATCCACCTCTTTCACGCCCGCCAGTTCCAACTTCAGCCCGCGCACGAGATCCAGCGCCTCGGCCACGGTTTTGTTCATCTTCCAATTTCCGGCGACGATCAACTTGCGTTCTTTATTCATAAAAGCGGTGACTTTAGTGCAAATGACGTTTCAGGCAAAGGCGCAAAGTGGAATTTCTTTTGCAACCGATTCGGAGGGCGAAGACGTTTCGCTGGAACGTTCCTTTCGGACCATGCGGCGACCCCGATCTGGGCGCCTGGGCCCGGCCGCCCGGCCTTGTCTAATGCGCGCGCGCTGCCGCGCGGCCAAGCAAGAATGCCTTCTGGTTGGCCTCGAAAAACTTCTCGTCGAATCCGGCGCGCAACGCCTCCAGCCAGAGCGCCTCCGGGATGGGCAAATGCCCGCTGAGGGCGCCCAGCAACGCCACGTTCAATGTGCGCTTATGCGGCAATTGGGCGGCATCGATCATTCCGGGAGTGATGCATACCCCTTCGGGACCGAGCAAATACTGGTTGGGCTCGACCTGCGTGGCCTCGAGGATCAGCAGGTAATCCGCCTCGCCCGCCGGCACCATCGGGCTGAACACGCGCTCGCCGAACCGGACGTCGCCCGTCACCGAGCCGCCGCGCTGGCTCATACCCTTGATCTCGCTCTTTTTGACATCGTAGCCGGCGTGCAGCGCCGCCGCCGCCAGGATATCCGTGCCGCGGAGCACCCCCTGGCCGCCCAGGCCGGCCACCACCACGTTAAAAACTTTCGGCAGGGACGCCCTTCGCCTCGCATTCGCATCGTTGCTTTTCATATTCCTTCAACTGTTTGGCGATCAGGATGCACGGCCGCCGCGCGATGATCACCGAGAGTTCCTTTCGTTCGAGGCAATCCGCCAGCAGCCGGTCGAATTCATCCGAACCCATCCGCGGCTCGACGATGAACACCCGCCGGATGCCGAGCGAGCGGATCAAGTCCTCGAGCACCAGCCGGCTGGCCGGCTCGTGGTTCAGCGACCGCCCAGTGCCGGGATGTTCCTGGTGCCCGGTCATGGCGGTGGTCGAGTTGTCCAGAATGATCAGCACATGGCCGTCCGGCGGCGGATTGTACACCATCTCGACCAGGCCGCTGATGCCGCTGTGGACGAAGGTGCTGTCGCCGATGATGCTCACGACCCGCTTCGCCTGCTCCGGCGGCAGCACATGGCGCAACCCCAGGCCCACTCCCAGGCTGGCGCCCATGCATACGCAGGAATCGATCGCCTCAAACGGCGGCAGCACCCCCAGCGTGTAGCACCCGATGTCCCCCGCCACGATGCAATCCTTCCGGCGCAAAGCCGCGAACACAATCCGGTACTGGCAGCCCTCGCAAAGCTGCGGCGGTTTGCCCGGCGGCTTCAACGCCTCGGGCGAGAGGTCGTGCTCCAGAATGCGCCGCACCCGCGGCACGTCCAGCTCGCCAAAGCGATACATTTCGGGTTTCTCCTCGATCGGAATGCCGGCGGCGCGAATGGCCTCGGCCAGGCAAGGATCGCCCTCCTCGATCACCACGCAGCGCTCGACTGATCGGGCGAACGCGGCGATTTTGCCCAGCGGCAGCGGATAGGTGAACCCCAGCTTGAGTACGGCGGCCTCCGGCGCCGCCTCGCGGGCGTGCATGTAGGAAATGCCCGAGGTGATGATGCCCAGCCGCGTCTCGCCGGGGGTCACGGTATTTAAGGGGCAGGATTCGTTCCATTCCGCCATCTCGGCCAGCTTCCGCCGCAGTTGCCGATGCGCGGCGCGGGCGTAGGCGGGGATCATCACCCGCGATTTGATGTCGCGCTGAAAATGGGGCGCGGGCGCCGCGGGATCCGGACCGCGGGGCGTTACGAGGGTGTAGCTGTGGCAAACCCGGGTGGTGACCCGCAACAGCACCGGCGAGCGCCAGCGCTCGGAAATCTCGATCGCCCGCAGCATGAAATCATAGGCCTCCTGCGAGTCGGAGGGCTCGAGCATCGGCACCCCGGCGGCCACGGCGTAGCGCCGGTTGTCCTGCTCATTCTGGCTCGAGGCCATGCCCGGATCATCCGCGGAAATGACCACCAGCGCCCCGCTGACCCCAGTATAGGCCGCGGTGAACAGGGGATCGGCGGCCACGTTCAGCCCGACATGTTTCATCGTCGCCAGCGCCCGCGCGCCGCCGTAGGCCGCGCCGATGGCGACTTCGAGCGCCACCTTCTCGTTCGGCGACCATTGCGCTTTGCCGCCATGCGCGCCGAAGCGCTCGAGGATTTCCGTCGAGGGCGTCCCCGGATAGCCCGCCCCCAGCGCCACGCCGGCGTCCTTCGCCGCCAGGGCAATCGCCTCGTCACCGCTTAACAATAACTTCTGCTTTGGATTCATGCATTCGTTCCAAAGCTTCCTTGATAGCATTTCCCCACCCTCCAAGGGAAATAAATAGTGGGCGTATTGCCAGGCTGCA
>JBDHQH010000161.1:0-7158 GCA_039806935.1 Verrucomicrobiota bacterium | reverse complement strand
ACATGGGGATTTCCGATCAGGCGCTCGGGATGTAGCCGCAGCCTTTAGGCTGCGCTCCCCGTCTGGCCCGGACGCCGGACGCAGCCTGAAGGCTGCGACTACATGGGGATTTCCGATCAGACACTCCGGATGTAGCCGCAGCCTTCAGGCTGCGCTCTCCGCCTGGACCACAAAATCAAACAATATTTTAGTTGTGCTACTGTTCCTGTTTTTTATACATTCATTTTGTTAAACGTACGCGGACGCATCCCGACCCCTGGCAGGGGTTCCGAAGCGCGAGCGGATGACTTCGGATTCGCGCTGGTTGGCCGCTGTAAACCTGGAAATGAAGAACAAATGAAAATGAAGAAATTATTCCTCCTCACGGCTGTTTCGCTGACCTTGACGCTGGCTCACGCCGCGCCGCCGCTCGCGGGGCAACTGCAACTCCGCAACACCGTGCGGCTTTACGCGGATCTGGGGGTGCCGGTGCAAAACATGTTCAACGGCCGTTACTTTGACGGAGATATTTACGCGAACCAGATCAATGTCCCTTGCTTTGGCCGCTACGCCTCGGGGTCCAGCGTTCCGGACATGCTGGTGAACAACGCCAACAACACGTCGAGCGAGCACCGCATGGTCGCGCCCTTCCGCGGGAGCTTGAAAACGACTTACCTGCTGGGCTCGAGCAGCGCGATAGTGGGCGGAGCGTTGATGACCCGTTATAACTTCGATGGCACCATGCCTGTGATCACCGACGCGCCGGGCATGGTGACGATGGATGCCTTTGATTGGGCGGATGACGACACCATCATTTTCACCATTTATACCTCGGGTTACCGCAACCGGCTTTACCTGGCGGATGTGAACCCCGAGCCGTTCTTTCTGAATCTGAACACGACCTGGAATCCGAATGGCTACGTGACCACCAGTGTCACCGGGCGGCTTCGCAACGTGCGCCGGGGCGATGTCTTCAGCGGCTACGCGTATTACGGCGATGGCGGCCAGAACAACGATCCCAAGTTCTACGCGCTGAATCTGGCGAACGGCCAGGAGACGCTCCTGGGCGGGGCGGGGCAGTTGACGGGCTCGGGCAGTTTCGGCATTTGGACGGTGCTCGAGCGGGGCGGCTACCTCTACGTCCAGACCACGGACAACGGAGTGCAGGTGTATGAAATGAAAGATGCGACCACGCTGGGCGCATTGTACACCACACACACCAAAGCCCAATTGGACGCGCTGACTGGCGGCTCGATCCAGTATTGGGGCCTGGATGTGGGACCCCGCGGCGAGTTGCTGTTGTCCGGCGGGAATGGCCAGACCACCGAGCTGGAGGGCCGTCCCGCAGTGGCGATTTCGCGCGCCGGCGGGAATGTGGTGTTGTCCTGGCCGGCCGGGGTGAGCGCCATGACGGTGCAATCCGCGACCGATCTGGCAGCCGGGTTCACGGATCTCGATCCGCAACCGGCGGTCGAGGCAAGCGGTGAGTTGAAGACGGTCACGATCCCGCTGGCTCCGGGCGCGGAGCAGACTTACTTCCGGTTGGCCAAGTAAGCGGGAAGTGAAGGGAATCACAGGGGCGGGGACCAGACGTCCCCGCCCCCTGGGGCGGCTTGGTTGGCGTTGCGCCTCGCGGGCCCTCTCGGGCGGAGGTTGGGCGCCGGGATCATTCGTACCGCAATGATTCGATCGGATCGAGGTGCGCCGCCTTGTACGCGGGATAGGCGCCGAAGAGGATGCCCACCGCCGAGCAGATGCCGAGGCCCAAGAGCGCCCAATCCACCGGCACCACGGGCGAAAGCTTCATGACCAGCGCGAGCGTGTTTCCGCCGAGAATGCCGAGCCCGACGCCCGCGACGCCGCCGACCTCGCACAACACCACCGCCTCGAGGATGAACTGCGCCATGATGTTGCGCCGTTTGGCGCCGACAGCGCGGCGAATGCCGATTTCGCGCGTCCGCTCGGTCACCGACACCAGCATGATGTTCATGATGCCGATGCCGGCGGCCACAAGCGCGATCGAGCTGATCACCGCCACGCCGGCGCGAACGGCCAGGGTGAACGAGTTGAACTGCGCGATCAGCGAGTCGTTGGAGAAAATCTCGAAATCGTCCGGTTCGCCCGGGGGCACTTTGCGGATGACACGCAGAAGGCCGCGGGCCTCCTCGACGGTGTCGTCGTAAGCGGCCTGGCTGCGGGCTTGCACGAGGAGGCTCAAGCTGCGGCGCCGGCCGTACCGGTTCAGGGCGGTGGTGATGGGGATGACGGCGAAGGCATCCTGCTCGCCGCCGCGCGAGCGGCCGCGGGCCTCGAGGACGCCGAGGATGGTGTAATTGCAGCCGTCGATTTTGAGGCGCTGGCCCACGGGCGATTCGAAGGGGAAGAGCGACCGGGCCAGACCGTTGCCGAGGACGCAAACATCGCGGGCGCCCTCGAGATCCAGTTCGAGCAGCAGGCGGCCCTCCTCGAGGACCCAGTTCCGCGCGGGGAAGCTGCCGGGGGTTTCGCCGTAAAGCTGGACGTTGGGCGCGGTTTTGCGGAATCGCGTCTCGATCTCGCCAGTCCAGAAGCGGCCCTCGATGCCGACGTTCGCCGGCAGTGTCGCGCGCTCGCGCAACCGCAGGCCCTGGGCGAGCAGGAGATCCTCGCGCCGCCGGTATTTCTCCTGGCCCTCGGGGCCGCCAAACCGCACCGCGGGCCATTTGTTCACCATGAACGTGCCGGAGCCCAACTGGCTCATCTCGCGCTCGATGTCGCCCCGCATCACCCGCATGGCGGTCATGGTGACGATGATGGAAAACACCCCCACGAGCACGCCCACGAGGGTCAGGGCCGAGCGCAGTTTGTGCGAGACCAGGGCGCTCATGGCCATCGCGAAGCTCTCGCGCAACTCGCCCGCCAGGATGATGGCCCCTTTCATCGGCTCAATCCCCCGCCCGCAGCGCGTCCACCGGATTCAGCCGCGCGGCGCGCCAGGCCGGCAGGAAGCCGCTCACCAGCCCGGTGAGCAGGGCCACGCCGAGCGCGACGGCCACCACCAGGGCCGGCATCCGGGCGGGGAACCAGTTCTGGACAGCCAGCGCCGCCGCCCCGGCGAGGCTCAGCCCCACCAGGCCGCCCAGCAGACAAATCATGGAGGCCTCGATCAGGAATTGGCTAAGGATCGCCCGCCGTTTGGCGCCGATGGCCTTGCGGATGCCGATTTCTCGCGTTCGCTCGGCCACGGAGACGAACATGATGTTCATGATCCCGATGCCGCCCACGAACAGCGACAGGCCGGTGATGAACAGGCCGATGCCGGCGATGGTGCCGCCCAGGCGGTGGAACATGACCACAAACTGATCCTGCTGGTTGATGCCGAAATCGTCCTCGTCCGCCGGGGCCACACGCCGGATTTTGCGCATGGCCGCGCGCAGCTCCTCGCGCGCCTCGTTCAACTGGCCCAAATCCCGCACGCGCACCTGGATCAGGCAATCCGGGTTGCCCCAGAAGCAGGCGGTGAATTGCCCCATCGGCAGGATCACCTGGTTGTCCAGGCTGAAGAGCCCCAGAAAGGTTCCCTGCCGCTCGAGCACGCCCACCACCTCGAAAGTGTTGCCGCCCACATAAACGCGATGCCCGAGGGCGCTGGCACGCGGGAATAAATTCGTGGCCACCTCGGCGCCCAGCACGCAGACCGGGCGCGCGCCGCGCGCCTCGGCGGGCGAGAGGAACCGGCCCTGGGCGACGCCGATGCTCGTGGTGCGGAGGTATTCGTCGGTGGTGCCGATCACCGACACGCTTTCCGAGCCGCGCCGCTGGTATTTGACGCTGTCCCGGGTTTCCGCCACGGGCGCCACGGCTTTGGCCAGGGTGAGTTGGGATTCGAGCGCGCGCGCCTGCGCCAGCGTGATCTTGCGCCGACGGGACATTTTTCGCCAGTCCTCGCGCGACTGGCTGAACCAATCGTATTTCTCGACATAAAACACATCCGCTCCGATGAAGGAAATGTTCCGCAGAAAAGCGGTGTTCAAGCCGGCGATGGCCGAGCCCATGAGGGTCACGGTCAGAATGCCGATGATGATGCCGAGGGTGGCCAGGCCGGCGCGCAGTTTGTTGGCGCGCAACGCCTCGAGGGAGATGCGCAGGCCCTCCAGGAGTTCGGTCAGCCAGCGCATGGGGCGGCGGCGTTTGGCGGCGGGTCCGTCCGCTCGTCGCTGGCGATTCTCCCATCCCGGATCCGGAGGACGCGCCGCGCGTGCCGCGCCACGTCCTCCTCGTGGGTCACGACGATGAGCGTATGGCCGCGGCGCGAGAGCTCCTCGAACAGGGCGAGGATTTCGACGCCGGTGCGGGTGTCCAGATTGCCGGTCGGTTCATCGGCGAGGAGGATCGAGGGGCGATTCACCAACGCGCGGGCCACGGCGACGCGCTGGCGCTGGCCGCCGGAGAGTTCGTTCGGGCGGTGATGCACCCGGTCGGCCAGGCCCACCTGGACGAGCGCCTCGAGGGCGACGCGCCGCCGTTCGTCGGCGGGGACGCCGGCGTAAATGAGCGGCAGTTCGACATTGCGCAGCGCGTCCGAGCGCGGCAGGAGGTTGAACGTTTGAAAGATGAAACCGATCTCGCGATTGCGGATTTCAGCCAGTTGATTGTCATCCATCTCGCTGACCCGCCGGCCGTTGAGCTCGTAGCGGCCAAAGCTGGGTGTATCCAGACAGCCGATCAGGTTCATCAGGGTTGATTTGCCCGAGCCGGAAGGACCCATGATGGCCACATACTCGCCTTTGGCGATGGCCAGCGTCACCTCGCGCAAGGCGTGGACCGTCTCCGCTCCCATCTGGTAGCGGCGCGAGACATTCTCGAGCTGGATCAGGCTCATGAAGCCGGGGTCTCGGGGCGCGGGTTCAGCCGCCGCGCGCTCCCTCCGCCTCCGCCTCCGCGCCGCCGGCCGGTCCTTTGCGCACTTTGCTCCCGTCCTCGAGGTCGCGGCTGATGGCGCGGAATCCGCCCGAGACGATCTCCTGCCCCTCGCGAAGTCCGTCGGTGATCTCCCAATAGGAATCGTCGCTGATGCCGATTTTTACCGGGGTCATTTTTACCTGGCCACCCTCGAGGACAAAGACCACCTCGATGGGTTTCGAGGTTTCCTTGGCGGCCCGGGCCGGCGGATCGCTCGCGGGGGCCGGGTTGGCAACTCCGGCGGGGGGTTGGGCGGCGCCGGCCACGCTGGCTTTGGGCGGGCGGGTGGTGACGCTGGCGATCGGCACCGCCAGGACGTTGGTGCGCGAGCGCGTCTCGATCTCGGCGGTCACAGACATGCCGGGACGGAACATTTCTTTTTCCTGGATGCGCACCTTGACCTCGAATTTGGTGGCTTCCTGGCTGCTGGCGCTCAGCGCGCCGGCGTTCTTGGCCGAGTTGGCGATTTCGGTCACGACGCCGGAAAATTTCCGGTCTTTGAAGGCGTCCACCTCGAGGCGCACGCGCTGGCCGGGCTGGATCAGCACCACGTCCACCTCGCCGATATCGACCCGCGCCTCCATCTCGTTCAGATCTGCGATGGTCATCACCTCCGTGCCGGCCATGGTGGCGGTGCCGACCACCCGCTCGCCCAGTTGCGAGTTGAGCTTGCTGATGGTGCCCGTCAAGGGCGAGACCATGGTGGTCTTGGCCAGTTCCTCCTCGGCCCGGGCCAGCGAGGCCTGAGCCATCGCCACCTGGTGCAGGGAGTTGGAGGCCTGGGCTTTGGCCAGGTCATAACCGGTCTTGAACTCAGTAAACACCGAGTCCGAGATGAGTTGGCGCTCGTACAGCTCCTCGTTGCGTTTAAATTCCGACCAGGCTTTTTCCAGGCTGGCGGCGGCGCTGGCCTGGCCGGCCGTGGACGAGCGGAAACTGGCCTCGGCCTGGTTGCGGTTGGCGATGTAGAAATCCGGTTTGATTTTCAAAATCAGGTCGCCTTTGCGCACGGTCTGGCCCTCCTTCAAGGGGAGTTCGATGATCTCGCCGCTCACCTCGGGGCTGATTTTGACCTGAGTCACCGGCTGGATCTTGCCGTTCGCCATGACCATTTCAGTGAGGTTCCGCCGCGCGACCTTCCCGGTTTGCACCGTGATGACCACCTCGCGCGGGCGGAAGAGCGCCAGCGCGCCCAAGGCCGCCAGGACCAGGGCAATGGTGGTGAAAACGATGATTTTGCGGCGTTTTTTCGAGTTGCCCATGGGGTTCTTAGAGCGCCATTTGTCCGATGTTGCCCCCGATCAGAATCAGCAGCGTTTCCTGCAACAGCCAAAAGCCGAGCACCACGAAGACCGCGCGGCCCCACGGCGAACCGGTCAGCCGGCCCAACCCGCAGGCCAGCACGCCGATGAGCCAGAAGGAAAAGACATTCATGGCCCCGAGCACCAGATGCGCGCGCCGGGTGTTGTCGAACTTCTCGACCGCCAGGGCCAGGCTCGGGGTGGCGGCGAGATTGGAAAAATTCACCGTCAAGAGCAGGGTTACGATTTGGCCGAGCACGGCGATCATGAGCGCCAGGCCCGCCACCTCGAGCGCCTTGGGATAGGGGATGCGCGCCTTGAAAAACCACCGCGCCAGCAAGACCAGAATCAGCCCCCACCAGAGCACGCGGGCAAACCCCGCGATCACCGCCCCCGCCGAGGCGAGCAGCTTCAGCGTGGCGGGCCCCATGACTTTGTCCACCAGTTCGAGCGCCCGGTCGGCGTCCGCCTGCTTCAGTTTGCCCGCTTTCACCTGCGCCTGCAGCGCCTGCTCCTGCTTTTCGCGGAGTTGCTGGTGAATGGCGGGTTGCGAGAAGATGAGGAAGGCCGAGAGCGCCCCGACGATGCCCAGCAGCAGCGCCGGCATCAGCCAGTTGGAGACCAGGTGCCGCGTGGCCCGGACCTCCTCGAAGACGTCCCCCGGCACGGCGAACACGTTCATCAACCGCGCCGGCAATGACATGCGCGGCGCCGCGAGCGGCGCCGTCCCGGCGACCGGTGGAGTTGAAGAGTCTGGCATACGCTCGGTGGGCGGTTCAATGGCTGTCCGGCATGGATTCGAACCATGACAAAGAGCTCCAAAGACTCTTGTGCTACCATTACACCACCGGACAAGCTCGGGAAATCTACTCAGAACGGAGCCGTCCGGCAAGTGCTGAAGCCCGCGCCGTGAACCCACTTCGCGCCCACTTGGCCG
>JBDHQH010000160.1:0-7189 GCA_039806935.1 Verrucomicrobiota bacterium | reverse complement strand
GCCGCGTCGTAGCCGTAGGCCTGGCTCAGCGTGGGAGCCTGAGTGTCGAGGGCCAGGCCGGTGCGCAGGCCCTGGTGAAAGGTGTAGGTGAGGGTGTCCTCGAGCCAGGGGCCATCCTCCGCCAGCAAGGCGCCGTTGGTGTAGCGGAAAACCGTGGTCCCAACGCGGTCCATCATCAGTTGAAGCCGGCTCAGGGCGTCGTAAGCGTAGCTGTTGGTGCAGGCGGCCGACGCCGCGTTGGTGACGTTGCCCAGCGCGTCGCGAAGGTACTTCGTGTTCCCGAACTCGGGAGTCCAGCGGCTCAGGATGCAGCCGTTGGGATCGAATACACACCGCGCCGCCTCCCCCCCAAGCGCGTCCATCTTGTTGGTGGCCCGCCCGTAGGCGTCAAAGTTCCAATGGGTGCGGTGGTTGCGCCCGTCCCAGAGATCCATCACCCCGCCCAGGGCGTTATAATCAAACCTCGCCACTTCCAGATTCGCGTTGGTCACCCAGCGGAGCCGCCCGGCGGGGTCGCGGGCATGCCGCGTCACCTTGCCCGCGCGGTTGGTATAGGCGCTCAACCCGTTGCTCCCATACCCAAATCCCTCCGAAAAACCGTCCATCCAATCCCGCCGCGTCAGCCGGCTCAGCGCGTCGTAACTATTGGTCACCCGGGCGCCCCGCCCGTCGCCAGCCACCCAGGGCCGGTCAGCCAAGTCATACCGCGCCCAGGCCAGCCCGCCAAAGGCGTTGCTGATCCCGCTGAGCAGGCCCTGGTGGTTATAGCCGCGGGTAGTCCCCCGCCCCAGACCGTCTCGCACCGAAAGCAGCCGGCCCAGGGAATCATAGCCGTATTGCCACTGGCCGCCCGGAGCGGTCACGCTGGTGAGCAGGCCCTGGTTGTTGTAGCTGAATGTCGTGACATTGGTGAGCGCGTCCAGCAGCGCCGAGAGGCTCCCGCACTCACACCATTCCAGCCGGGTGACCCGGCCCAGGGCGTTGGTCACGCTGGTCAGGCGGCCCAGCGCGTCATGACCATACCAGGTCCAGTGATTCAAACGATCCTTATGCCCCGCCCGATCCAGCCTGTCATACCGGTTCGAGATCGTCGTGCCGTCCGGATACGCCCGCCCGGTCAGCCGGTTTAGCCCGTCCCAAAAATTGGTCAGCCAGAGATCCGGCAGCCCCAGTCCGCCCAGCCGGGCCACCCGGGGCAGCCCGTTGGTGTAATCGACGATCTCGACCACCCGGCCCTGCGGTTGCAGCGTGACGCGCTGGAGCAGGGCGTCGGTTCGGGAAACCGGACCGGCCGCGGCGGGAAAATAATCGAGGGCCAGGCTGGGCCCGCTGGAAAAATGGATTCCCGCCAAATTGCGGGTCCCGGGATCCCACCGCAGCGAGGTCACCTCGCCCAGGGCGTTGGTGAGGAAAAGGGGTTGGTGAGCGGTATTGTAGGCGGCGGTGAGCGAGCCGCCCGGAGTGCTCGCCGATACAAGGTCGGCGCCGTTGGCATAATGGTAAAAGTTGGTCCGCTCGCCCACGCCGCCCCCGGCCAGCGAATAACTCTCCCGCACCACCCGCGGAAACGGCCCCGACTGGTAATCGAAAAGCTGGTATTGCCAGCCGCCATCGGGAAGCTTGCGCGCCAGAGCGGTGACCAGCGGATCGACGCCCGCAACGTGCGGTTTGCCATCCGGCTTGCCGGAGTAATCGTGCCAGGTGCGGGGCGCCTCGATCAGTCCGGCCGCATCCGGCGAGGGCTCCCGCTCGCTCGAGAGCCAGTCGGAAACGGTCGCGTCATCGCTCTCCAGCAGCCAGTGTTTCAGGCGCCCCTTGCGCAAATCCGCGCCGGTAAGAGCGTCGAGCGCGGCCCGCAAGTCGGGCGATTGCGGATACCCGGGCGGCGGCGGAGGCAGCAGCGCGCTTTGGACGCCGGCGGAGAGCGCGGCAAACTGCCCCCGGCCCCAGTGAAAACTGTTCCGCAGCGCCAGGCCCCCGCCGCTCTCGGAGGCGCCCGAGTCAAATTCGCAGCCGGCAACCTGGGGAACCTCCGCGGCGGGCTGGACGCCGACCGAACCCAGGTAGCCAAACAATTGACGCGTGTCCCGCGTCTCGGACACGAAAACCGCCCGCCGGACCCCCGCGCCCGCGGTATCCCCGGGCACCTCGGCCAGGTACTCGAATCGGTTGGTGACGTAGGGGGTGATCAAATTGGTCAGCCACCCGGTGCGGGCGATCGTCCGCCAAATAACCATGCTCCTGCCATCGGGCGTGACATTCGTGGCCAAAGCGGTCACCGTGGCCGGTTGGTAGGCGAATCGGGATACCATCCCAGCCCCGTCGGTGATCGAGGTGAGCAAATTCTCGCCGGTCACCGAGTTGGTCCGCCCGTGCGCATCCACGATCCGCTCCAGACGCCAGTTCGCATTCCACTCGTAGCGATTCGTGCGCCCGTCGGGATCCACCACATAACGCGGAACATATTTCGGCTGCGCCGCCCCGGTGCGCAGATACGCCACCCGGGTGACACGGCCCTGCGGGTCAATCGAGTGGGTCAGATAGGCCCGAGAGTTGTAGTCATGCGGGCGGTTGTAAGCCACATAACAACGCGGATTGGAGGGCGGATAAGGGCAGCCGTCATGTTCGGTGGTCGTCCAGACGAAACCATAGAGCCGCTGGCTCCCATCCGGATAGCGCACCCGAAATCCGTATTGCGGAGAGTCGCCGACCCAAAAAACTCCATTGGAATCCGGTTGGTAGGCCCGAACCGGACCGTTGGCCCCCATAAAGGAGGCCACCGGCACCTCCGGCCCGCCCGTTCCGTTTAACAACTCCAACGCCAGCTTCCCCCTCCCTTGCCCTGGCGACGAGCCCAGAAAATAAGTCGCGCCCCCATCGCCATCCAGCAAAAGGGCCTCGAAACCCGCGGAAAATTGATAAAATCTCCGTTCCGGGTCGGGAATCGTGATCAACGGCGGAGGCTGCACCTCGTGACTCGTGTCCCAAAACACAATGGCCGACCACCAGTTGTGCGACCAGCACGCCTGAACCGGCGCGTCCGAACTGTTGGCTCCCCCAGTAAACAGCCACGGCACAAACTCGCCCGCGTTGACCAGCCGGTGCCGTTGCTCCTCCGAAAGCCCCGAGCGCTGCCGGTAAGTCCACCGAAACGAGATGGACTGCCCGCTCGAGGTGGTGTAGCTCAGCGGAGTGTCCGCCACCCAGAGGTTCATATACGGTTCGCTCACCCACCAGGCCGGCATCCCCGCCGAACCCTGGCAGGGCGCGCACCGAGCCTCCGGCCCGCCGGCATCCGCCGCGCCCAATTCGGGCGCCCCCGCTCCGCCCGGCGACTTGCGGCAACCGTGATCCTTCCAGTCCTGGAATCCAACCCCGGGGGCCAGCATCCCCAGCCCCGTACTCCACCCCAGCCACAACATCCCCAGGCCAAGCCACCACCAGCGCCGATTCCCGCTCACGGCGCCCCTCCTTTCGGACTGCCCACCCAAATCTCCAGCGGCTCCGGTTGCCGCGGATCGCCGCCCCGTTGATATTCCCGCCAATCCGCCAGACCATCCCCGTCCGTGTCCCCGTCCCCAGGCGCCGGCCGAAGATGATGGCTCAAATACCAGGCATCCGGCGTGCCGCGGCCATCGCTGGCCAGCAGCGTGAAGGCGTTGGCCGGTGTGTGGGCGACCGCCAGCTCATAGGCGTCCGGCAAGCCGTCCCCATCACTGTCGAGCAGGGTTCCCAGCCGAAAATAGATCTCCGGCAGAGCCACGCCCGGCGCCAAAAACTGAGTCTGCCCCGGCTCGCTCCGCCCCAGCCATGCCCAGTTGCTCGCGCACAAGGCCGGCGCCGGCAACAGGGCCAAATTCGTCGTGTAATAGAGATCGTAACGGCTGGTGAGCCAGCCCGACTCCGGCGTGTTGGTGATCAGGATGCGGACGCCACCGGACATCACCTCAGGCGGATACAGACATAATCCCAGGCCCAGGCCATAGATCGGCGGCGAGTTGGATACGGCCTCCACGCCCCCGCCTCCTCCCGGCCCGGGCCACGGCGGGCCTTCCCCCGCCAGAGCCCTCGATTGCGCCCCGCACTCCGCCGCTTGAATGAACGCGATATGATTCACCAAATCCTCCGCTTGCAATTGGATCAGCGAAGCGTAATCCGCCCGGCTCAAGGAAGCCGCGGGACGGGCGGCCATCAGCAACGGCCCCTCCATTTCATCGACCAAAAACTGGCGATCGTTGATCGCGTACACCGTAGGGCGCTGTGCCAGCGGAGCGCAAGGCAGGGGCGCCAAAACCAGTGGAACCACGTTGCGAACCACCCAGAACGTGCCAAACCGCGGCAGTTGCTCAGGCGGCACCCACAGCAGCCCTTGCGCCTCGGCCACCGCCGCCACAACCGAATCGTTGTTTCCCGGCTCGGCAAGGAGTTGAGCCGAGGCCACGCTGATCGAGCCAGGCGACAGGCCCGCCAGGCAAAACGCCACGGAGAGCAGGGAGCAACGGGTTTTCATTTCGAGGAGAGGGTTGGAATTAGCGAGAGCGGAGCAAATGCAGCCCGGCAAGGCCATCTGGTCCGTCTCTGGCATGCGGGCGTTTTAGCAAGCACCCCGCGCTTGTCAAGGAGATAAGGCCAGCCCAAATCCGCACGTAAAATTCTTACAGGAGGAAAAGACCGCACGTAATTGCGGTCGGCCCTCACTTTGGCATCCAATACAGGTTGTCGATTGGCGCGGAATGTGAAGGTGCAAGACTGGTCAATCAGTCTCAGCTTTGAGCCATCCTTACGTGCGGATTTGGGGCCAGCCCAAATCTGCACGTACAGGGGTGATTCATCTGGATATGGGGAGGGGATAGCGTAGCCTTGGGTTAGCGGGCTCTTGCTTCACCCTGTCCGAGAGTCGGCGTGCCGTTGGGTTATAACTCCGTTTCGGCGCCCGTCACTTCCGCGGGTCGTATGGGGTCCGTTGCTTCGGGTGTGCCGTGACTGATCGGGTCCGGCGCACCCGTAAATTGTTCGGTGGCAGCGAGCCGGACTCTTCAACGATTAAGCACTGGCCAAACCGTGGTGAAGGTTTGCTGCTGGCGCCAGGAACGCAGCGAGTCGGCAGCGGTGCGTTTTTGTTCCCTCTGCAGTTCGAAGATGCCGATGGCCAAGTTGCGGAAGCTGGCCAGGACGGCGGCGCCTTTCCGATTGGCGGTGCGACAGGCATCCTCACCGAAAGTTACATCCCGCCGGTAGTGGGTTCCGTTTTCGCTGCCTGACCAGTGACTGCGAATGGCGGCACTGATTTGAGCGTCGGTTCGTTCGTGGAGGGCAAGACTGGTGGCATAGCAGCCGATTTCCAGCGAGGCGGATTCCTTGGGCTCATGTTGTTTTTGGGAATAGCGCTCAATCGCGATCACTTGCCAGCAATCGCACAGGCCGATGTTCTCTGGAGTGACGGCGACCCGCGCGATGCGTCTGCGCTCAAAGCGCCCGTGTTCTTTCTCCCAGCTACCCTGAGGGGGGAAAACCCTGCTGGGCCAGCAGGCGTCGGGCTTTATCGAGGATGCCGCTTTGGTTGCCTTTGAGTCCAAACAAGTAATCGCCGCCCAGTTCCTGGGTGATGAAGCGCGCGCTCTCCTGCTGGCAGTGCATCGCATCGGCGGTAATCCAGACTCCCGGAGGCAAAGCCAGCTTTTTGAGCAGCGGCTTGAGGGCGGGGATCTCGTTGCTTTTCTCCTCGATGGCCACCTGATCCAGGGTCAGGCGCAGATGATGCGTCACCGCCGAGAGCAGTTGCAGCGGTTTGCCATCGTGCCGACCACTGCCGCGCAGCACTTTGCCGTCCACGGCCAACTGCGCCACCACTCCCATCTCCTGCTGGGCAAGCCAGGCGCCGATGATGCTGGCCACCGCCAGGGCATCAACTCGACTGAGCACCCGCTGGAAAGTCGAGTCGCTCGGGGAATGATACCGGCCATCCTCCTCATCGGGTTTGCCGCCCAACGCGCGGAGTTGACGCTGCGTAAACTTCTGGCTCGTGTTTTCGAAGGCCCCGTAACCGCAGGCGCCCATCAGGGTGCAAACCGCGGCACAGGCCAGCACAAAGCGTTGCGGATGGCGCAACCCGTGGCCGTAACGCGAGTCGCGCAAGGCGCCGAGTTGCTCGAGCAGACTTTCCAGCGCCGACGCCCGGAACGGACACGGACCGGCTTGCTCGGCCTCGTAACGGGCCAACTCCTGCGGCAAGCGCGCCTGGCGTAGTTTTTGGCAGGCGCCCGGACGCAGTTCGCGCAAATACAATTGCTTGGGTTGGCCGTGCTCCTCGTAGAAGTCGCGACTGGCCCGCTTAAAACCTTTGGTGGCTCCCACCGCCTGGAAACCGCAGGCGCGGTAACAAGTGCCTGGGTGGCGCGACTCATCGACAAAGCTTTCGACCATCAGCACCGGATGGCCCCAGCGCTCGCGCCAATCCTGACTCAGGCGCCGCAACGCCAAGCCCAGAACTCGCGAGGCCAGATTGGGATAGCGCTGCCGTTGGGGCAGCACCAGAAAACGGCTGTTCTGGGCAACCCATCCAAGTCGCCTGGCCCGCTGCCGCGCCGTCCAGCCAATCTCCAACTCGCGCGCCTTGAGGTGGAGCGCCGCGGCACTGAAGGTCAGCAACGCAACCCACTGGCCTGCCACCTCGGCCACGTAGCGTATCGATTGGCCGGCCAATCGACTGCTCTCAAGGTAATGCTCCCGTTCCAGGTAGAAGTTAAACTGGGCAACTTCGTTGTCGGCCAGCAACCGAACCTCAACTTTACGCAAAAAGTCATCTTCGGGTGCGAACTTGATTGCCACCATGCCGAGAGTCTGGCCAGCGGCGGCAATTTCGTTCAGTCATTTCTTCAACCGCATAAACCCAGCCCGCCTCTTCCCACTCCAGATGAATCAGCCGTGCGCTCCGTCTCGCCGGCCTTTTTGGTTGAAGATCCGAAACCAGTCGAAAATTGTCTTTTGACGAATCCGGCTTCGCTTCGATAGTGTCGCAACATGTCCGGTGAGAGCCAAAAACCATGCTGCCTCACCCGCGTAGCGCCGGTCCGCGCGACGCGCAAAAGCAGACTCCTGTCACCGCGATTCCCACGGTTGAGATTAAATCCAGTCCCCGATTTCGTCTTGGCGGGATCCCTGTGGCTGCTCAGCGCGACCTGGCTTATGG
>JBDHQH010000159.1:0-7321 GCA_039806935.1 Verrucomicrobiota bacterium | reverse complement strand
AGGCTGCGTCGGGCTGGGTCTGGCGAGCCTAGAGGCTGTGCCGGGCCAATCGCCAGATCATGTTGCCGCCATGCAGCAGGGCGAGCACTACCAAGACCACCCCCGAGGCGTGTTCGAGGCGCAAAAGGGTGCGAGCGTTGAATTTGCCTCGGCCGAGCGAGGCAAGCCAACTGAGAAAGAAGAACCAGAGGCCGGTGCCGAGCATTACTCCGGTGACACAGGCCAGTTTTCCCGGCCAATCGGGGGTGACCCATTCGCGCGAAATGAAGCTGGCCGCAAGGATGACCCAAAACACCAGGACGCCGACGTTGCCCAGGACCCGGACGACACCGGTCATGAAGGCGGAATGAGGGTGGAAGCGGGTTTCGATCCGTTCCTCGAGGCGGCCGGCGGCCCGGCCCAGGTTGACGGGGAGCGCCCCCACGGATTGGGCGGTGAGAAACTTCGCGCCGATGAAGAGCAGGAAGACGAAGCTGCCCAATTCCATCACGGCTTTGACATAGCCGCGCGAGAAAAAGGAGGCGAAGCTGGTAAAGGCGATCAGGCAGTACACCACTTCCATGACGGTCGCGCCCAGGCCGATCAGCAGCGCCCATTTGAACCCGCGGCGCGCGCCCTCGTTGATGATCGTCAGATTCACCGGGCCAACAGGGATCGAAAGCAACATGCCGCTGACCAGGCCGGTCAGTCCCGCCAGCACGATGGGAGGCGCGTGAAGCATTGGCGGTTAGGCGCCCGGTTCGTCCTCGTCGTCCTCTTCGATTTCCCGCCGCAACCGGCGGGAGATTTTGGGACGCACAAAGCCGTAGAGGAGATAAAGGCTGAAAAAGGCGGGGAGCACGTAATAGAGGATTTTTTCGCGCAAAACGAGGATGAGGCCGACGAATAAAGCCGCGCCGATTGCCTTCATGAAAGTGCTGGTCGTGCGGACGCCGAGGCTTTTAAACGAGGGGTAGCGGACCGTGCTGACCATCATGGCAGAGAGGAAAAGCAGCATGGCCACAATCAGCCATTTCCAGGCGCCCAGGCTGCGCTCTTTCTCGTTGAGCCGGATGATGAGCAGCGTCAACGAGGCGACGAGGCCAGCAGCCGAGGGGATGGGGAAGCCGAGGAAATCCTTGCCGCCGCCGCCGCCCGGCAGCGCCGCCAGACAATTAAACCGCGCGAGGCGGAAAGCGCCGCAGATCAGGTAAATCGAGGCGATGAACCAGCCCAGAGCGTCGTGCGGGCCAAAGACATCCCGCAACACCACTCGATGCACGAGGAAGGCGGGCGCAGCCCCAAACGAAATCAGGTCGGCGAGGGAATCAAATTCGCGGCCAAAAGGGCTTTCCACACCGCCGAGGCGCGCGACTCGGCCATCCAGCAGATCGAAGATGCAGGCCAGAAGAATGAAGCCCAGCGCCACGGTGATCTGCTGATGAAAATTGGGCAGGTAAACGTCGGCTTCGACGATTTTGGTCAGCGCCACAAACCCGCAGAAGAGGTTGCCGGCGGTGAGCAGGTTGGGCAGGAAATAAATTTTCAACTTCGGATCGGCCGGATCCGAGCCGGATGGCGGGCTGGCGGGCGCCTGCATGGGCGGAGACTCAGAGTTCAGCCAGAATGGATTCGCCCCCGACGACGCGGTCGCCCAGTTGGACGCGAATCCGGGCGGTGAGCGGCAGATACACATCCACGCGGGAGCCAAACTGGATAAGACTGATGCGGTCGCCGCGCGCGAGGAGGTCGCCCTGCTGGGCGAAGGGAACGATGCGCCGGGCGAGGACGCCGGCGATCATGCGCACGCCGATCCGCGCCCCGGCTCCCGTGAAGCCGAGCAACAGGTTTTCATTGTGGGTGGCGGATTCGGTGCGCAGCGCGTTCAGGAACTGGCCGATCGAGTATTTGGAAAACACGAGGGTGCCGTCAATCGGGGCGTTCTGGATATGAACATCAAACACCGAGAGAAAGATCGAGACGCGCTGGCATTCGCCGCCCATGAAATACGGCTCGGCGATCCGGTCGATGACATCCACTTTTCCGTGGCCCGGGGAGAGCACCAGCCCGGGGCCGGGCGGCGGTTTGGCGGCGGGATCGCGAAAGAAATAGAGGGTGAAGAGCGAGAAGGTGACCCAAAGCACCAGCAGCACGGGAACCGCGATGGCCGAGAGCACGGTGCCGATCACCGACGCGATGAGGATCAGGCCCCAAAGGATGCAGCCCGCAATCAGCGAGATGATGATTAGCTTGAAGGCCGCCTGCCTGGCTTTGCCCGAGTGTTTCATGACGCTAAAGTTACGAATTAACCGCAGCGGGTCAAAGTCCAAATGGCGGGCAGTGGCGGCTTGAGGCGGGCTGTCGGGCCGGAGAATGTCAAGCGTCGGATTCGCCTTGCGGCAAGCCGTAGGTTGCGGGAGACTTGGCGCGCAAAGCAATGATCGAGCTGATTCAATTTCCCTGGAGTCCGTTCTGCATCGTCCAGCGCCGGCTGCTGGAGTTTTCCGGTGCGGCCTTCAAAATCACCAACATTCCCAGCACCGACCGTTCGCTCGTCTGGAAGCTCACCCGGGAGCGTTATTACGCCGTGCCGATCATCCGGGACGGACGGGACGTGGTCTTCGAGGTCAGCGAGGAATCGCAGGTGATCGCGAAGTATCTGGACGCCAAGCTCCAGCTCGGCCTGTTTCCCTGGGGCCTCGAGGGCGCGCAGTCCATCCTCTGGCGCCATATCGAGGGGCGCGTCGAGGGGCCATGCTTCAAGCTGAACGACTTATTTTACGAGGAATTCGTGCCCGCGGCGGAGCGGTTGAATTTCCTGCGGCACAAGGAGCGGCGTTTTGGCCGGGGCTGCATTGAGGAGTGGCGGCGGCGGCGGAGCGCCCTGCTGGCGGAGCTGGCGGAGGAGTTGCTGCCGTTCGAGGAGATGTTGATCGACAAACCATATCTGCTCGAGGAACGGCCCCGGTTCATCGATTTTGATTTGTTTGGAATGTTGGGTGCCTTTCATTATTCCGGCCGTTACCGGCTGCCGGCGCGGCATAACCGGCTGCGGCGCTGGTACCGGCGGATGACGGCGGTGCAACTGACGGCCTTGGCTCCTGAAGAAGAATTGCATACTCGACACTAATGTTTTGCCGCACGACCCCAACTCGCCGCTCAAGTTTCTCGGCGACCTGAACCTGGGCCACGAACACCGGCGCAGCGGTGACCTAATGCGCTCGATCACGACCGCGGTCGAGGCGCTCAGTTCCATCCGCGGGCGTAGCGTCGCCAGCCAGTTCGTGGTCATCAATCAGGCGCAAAACCTCACCCCGCTCGAGGCCAAGACCATCATCAGCCGCGTCGGCCACGGCGCCAAGGTGGTGTTCACGCGCGATCCCTGCCGGATCGACAACCCCTACGCGGACTCTTCCTCAGATGGCTTCCATTTCCTGGTGAGCCGGTTCCGGGATCAGGGCGTGGCGGCGCACATTGAGCTGCCAAAAGGGGAGCGCTCCGAACTGGCCGAGCTGGCCGCGAATATTCTTTGAGCCGTCACTGCCGCCGGTGAACCCGCCGGTCGAGCCGGCGCGCGAGCCGTCCAAAAGCGTCTCTAATTAGACAATTGACATTAAACGCTTGCGAGACATATTCTTGACATCGTTCGGGTGGCAGTACGTTTCTTCAGCGGGGTTCCCCACCCCCACCTCCTTGGCGTCTGCTGCCCGGACTTTTTTTCGAGTTCGCCTTGACGCGGACGCATCTGTTACCTACTGTTTCGTTCCCCAAGTGCGGGGGCGTAGCTCAATTGGTTAGAGCGCTGCCCTGTCACGGCAGAGGTTACGGGTTCGAGCCCCGCCGCTCCCGCCACTCTTTTCCTCGGAATTCTGAGTGTTTTCACGTCGGGCACCGGCAAAACGGCCCCGTTGAAACAGATTGAAACAACTTCGGCACACGCAGACCGGAAAAATTCGGTTCTCGGCTGCGTATGCTTAAGCAACAGAAACAAGAGCCCATTGTATACAACGCCGATGGCGTCGCGTTCACGATCTACCAAACCACCAAGCCCACGAAGTCGGGACCGAAGGTCTACTGGCTCCTTGAGGACTACTCCACCGGCAAGCGCCGGTTGTTGAATAATCCTTCAAGGAAGGATGCCGAGCGCCGGGCAGATCAAATCCGTGAGGCAATGGTCAAAGGGCAGGCGCACCGGTTGCTCTTGAGCAACGGCCAGTGGCAGGACGTGTGCATGGCCGCCGAAGTCCTGCAAAACGCTCCGACAGCGGATTCATTGTATACTGCGATCCGGTCGTGGCTTGAATGTATACACCTGCTTGACGGCAAAGCCACCCTGTTCGACGCGGTAAAGTTCTTCGTCGAAAACCACCGGGGCAACGGCCCCAAGCCGATCCGCATCCGCTTCGACGAGGCCGCCAAGCTCTACCACGCATTCAAGGTAGCCGACGGAAAATCTGCCTCGCACTGCGACAACATCCGGTCACGCTTGAACCGGTTGGCGACGAAGCTGCCAGCCGGGGTGATGCTGGGTGAACTGACAGCCGGGCAGTTGGAGCACGCCGTCGTGAATCTGGGGCTGCGCCCGAAGACGCGCAACGAATACAAGATCACGCTGGGTAATTTGTTTACATGGGCCGCAAAGCAAAACCCGCCGCTTGTGCCCAAGGGTTTCAACCCCGGCAAGGAGATGGAACGTTGCAAGATCAAGCACGGCGACGTGAAGTTTCTCCGCGTGCCGGAGTTGCCCCAGATTCTCAGCAGCCTCCCGGCGAAGCGCCCGGACCTGTTGCCGCTGGTGGCCTTGGTTTGACGTGAAAGACGGTCGCTCTAAACCCGACGGTAGACAGAGATGTTCAAAACGCGGTAGTCGGCTTCTCCGGGGCGGCAGCATCGGGCTTCGACCTGAGTTGCACCATCTGAGAGTGCAGTCGTGGCGAACTCGATAGTGCTCGACTCAATGGTGCGGGGAGAGCAGAGGTCGCACCTTACCATTTCTTGTGAAACCCAGACCCGGAAGCATATTGGTGATGAGGTCGTGTTGAGCACGCGCAGGTCTTTGAAGCCGTAGGCAACGGTCGCGTCTGACCCCAGCGGGGCGTAGCGCGTGTTGTCGTCGTAGATGTCACGCGAATGTGCGTGGCGCTCAATTATCTCAAATCCGGCCACGATGCTCACATAATAGAGAAGCCCGGAAAGCTGGCACAGACCGCCTCCGTAGTCCGGGCGCAACTGACCTCCCAGCAACGAGCGTCCCGGCTGAAATCCGCGAGATTGGCTTGGCCGTCGGACAACGTGCCAAAAGGAAAAGATGCCTTGTGGAGGCACCGGCAGGTTCTCAATGTATCTCGCCGCCAGAGTGATATTATGGATTTTGGCCTGTACGTAGTCGGTCGCCAGAATTGGTTGTTGATGACTTAACCGAACTGGGAATGCGGCTGCCTCGGAGTCGGTGCCCTTACCGGCGGCGACCAGCCTACGCGACACACCACTGAACCAATCTGCTGCCGACCTTCGTAGCTGGCAGGCAAACCTCCGAATCTCTCGCGGTGCGTTTGTCACGGCACTTTCTCGAAGCAGAAAAGGCCGTAGGAGGAAACACGCTTGGCCGGGCTCATGCAAATGAGGTCGTCCAGCCAGCGCAGTATCCGTCGGGCTTCCTTCGGTACCCGGTGGATCGGAAAGAACAGCACCCCGCGACTGGTGCGACACCGCCAGCCGTTTGATGTAAACGACATGACCTCACCGTGCGCGAGTGCAGTTCCAGCGTGCCATCCTGCCGGACGGAACTTCGTCAAATTCCTTCGGAGCGCTAACGGCACGTCAAAGACAAACAGCCCGTCGGGTCGTAGTCCCTCGCGGCAGCATCGAAAAAGGTCTTCAATTTCGGTGCGCGGCAAGTGCATGAACAGGTGTAGGCAGAAGATGGCATCAAATTGGACGCCAAGTCTTCCCAGTTCACACGCGGGGCCGCAGTGAACCTGTTTGGACGGATATTTCTGGCAAGCAATGCGCACCATTGCATCACTTGCATCCAAGCCGTGTGTCGCCATGTCCAGTAGACGACCAGTCCCGCAGGCGAGGTCGAGGATATTCGCGTGCGTGGTGGGAGGGAGCCAGTGCCGCAAAGCGCGGCGCTCTTGAGCGTCAACGTAGCTGCCGTACGAGTTCTCAAACCGCTCCTGATCGTAACGCTCAGCGAGTTGATCGTAATAATCAACCACCTGCGATTGCCCGGAGGTCGACTTCCGGGCGTTGGCTCCAGAACCTTCCACGCGGCATCATGGTGGGCTGTCTGCCGCACCAGCGCAATACTCCCATGAGGCCCATGTCGCCATTCCAAGTTTGCCAAGCGACCTTCCGCCGCGTAGGGTAAGCGGAGCGGTATGAACGACCGAATCGTCATTGATCCGAAGTTGTGCCACGGCAAGCCCGTGGTGCGTGGCACGCGAATGCCCGTGTCCCTGATTGTCGGCAGCTTGGCCGGAGGCATGAGCTTCGAGGACGTTCAGCGGGAATACGCGCTGACGTTGGATGACATCCGTGCGGCGCTGAAGTTTGCCGGGGAGTTGGTCGAACAGGAGCAGTACCACCCATTGCCCGGTTGAGCCGCCCCAATGCGCTTCCTGCTGGACGCAAACATGCCCCGGTCGGCGGCGGGAACCGTTCAGCGGCTTGGCCACGAGGCGGTCGATGTCCGCGACGTTGGTCTGGGTGGAGCCGATGACGCGCAGATCGCGGCTTACGCCAAGGAGCACAAGTTCGCCCTCGTAACCCGCGATTTCGATTTCTCGGATGTTCGGAACTACCCGCCCGGCGAATACGCCGGGATCATCGTGCTTGAACTGCCGGACGACGCGATTGCCGCCACCTTGGTCAAGGTGCTGGAGTCGTTGTTGTCGCAGCCTGAGTTGTTGGCACAAGTTCCGGGCCGACTGGCCATCGCAGAGTCGTGGCGGGTCCGATTCCGGCCCGCGCTTTCCTGACGGCGTTCTTACGGGTGACAAACCCGTCGCCCTTTGAAGCGGTTGAAACACCCAGACGCGATTTCCATTTTTCTTTTCATCCTGAAAGCCTTGATTGACTCGAAATGAAGAATCGCATTGACTGGCTTCGGCCTGCGTGATTTTTCCCGCAGGAAAACCGTGGGTTTGCGGTCACCTTCGAGCCCCGCCGCTCCCGCCATTCTTTTTCAGCCTTTTTTGTCTCCTCTCGTGCATTCCATGGAGGAGAGGGTGGGGAAGAGGCGTCTGCTCGTTTTCTCGGCAAGGGCTTCGGCTCTCCAATGAACTGTTCCGGCCGCGGCGGCCACATCCCGAATGTTTGATCGGGAATCCCCCTGTAG
>JBDHQH010000021.1:0-38891 GCA_039806935.1 Verrucomicrobiota bacterium | reverse complement strand
GCGTCCGCCCAGAATCCGTTGTATCTCTTCCGCCTTGTGCGGGTTGCGGGTCGCCAAAACCAACCGGATCATCGGCTTACTCTACCGCCGGAATCGAACGCGACAAGCGGATTCACTTTTCTGTCACCATTCGTCGTCTCCTCTTGAGAAAGCGACCCCGGCGACTACACTGCCAGCGTGAGCAAAAGTCTCTTTGCGCGCTGGCAGGCCAACTTTTGGGCGGGGTTGGCGATCGTCCTGCCGGCTATCATCTCCGTCGCGGTGGTGATCTGGTTGTTCGGCACCATCGCCAACATCACAGACCTCCTGCTCTTTTTCCTCCCCCGGGAAATCACTCATCACGCCCGCGGCGAGGGCCCGATGCATTGGTACTGGAGTTTGGCGGCGCTTCTGCTGGCCATTTGCCTCATCGGGGTGGTGGGATTGGCGGCGAGAAACTATCTCGGGAAGCGGTTTATCGAATGGGTGGATTCCGGACTGCTGCGCGTGCCGTTGCTCAACAAGATTTACTCGGCTATCAAACAAGTGAATGACGCCTTCTCCTCTGGCAACAAAACCGCTTTCCGAACCCTCGTGATGGTCGAGTTTCCGGGACCGGGGATTCACTCGCTCGGGTTTCTCACCGGCGAACAGCGCGGTCAGATCGACCCAAGCACTAGTGAAAGGCTGTTTTGCGTGTTTGTGCCGACCACGCCGAACCCGACTTCCGGATTTCTGGTGTTGGTGCCGGAACGGAAATTCACGCGTCTGGACATGAGTGTGGCCGATGGCATCAAATACATCGTCAGCCTGGGCTCGATCATGACTGATCTGGCGCCCCAGCGCGCGGGCCGGTTGGAGGAGCGGGCCGACAATGATTGAGCGCGCCACCGGACTGGTGCTGCGCACCCGTCCTCTGACGGAGACGAGCCTGATCGTACACTGGATCACGGCCGGGCACGGGCGCCTGGCCACAGTGGCCAAAGGCGCGCGGCGGCCCAAATCACCGTTTCGCGGCAAACTGGATCTGTTTTTCCTGGCCGACTTCGCGTTCAGCCGCAGCCGCCGCTCCGAACTGCACACCCTGCGGGAAGTCAGCCCGCGTGAAACGCACCATCCCTTGCGACAGGATCTCGCGACTCTCCGCCAAGCTTGCTACGCGGCGGCGCTCGTCGAGCAAACCACAGAAACGGAAACTCCTTTGCCGGGGATTTTTGCATTGGTGGCGGCTTTTCTGGCGCGCGTAACCGGACATCCAGCCCGGCCGGAGATGATCTTCGCGCTCGAATTGAAATTGCTGACCGAGTTCGGCCAGCAACCGGATCCCAGCCGAAGCGAACTGAGCACGGAGGCATTGCGGGCCTTCACGACGCTGACGCGGGAAGACTGGCCCGCCATTGCCGACTTGCGGCTGGAGCGGGCCGTCCATGGCGAGATCGATCGCTTCCTGCGCGCCTTCCTCGTGATGCAGCTCGGAAAGTTTCCTCGCAATCGAGCCGCCGCTCTCATCGCGTAAGTTCCTGAATTTTTCGATCGCCCGATAAAAACAAACCGCCGCCAGAACGGCGGCGGATGGCGCAAGACAGGTATGGAAGAAAAACGATCAGGCTTTGGCTTCGGCGGGCGCGGCGGCCGCCTCGGGCTTGGCTTCCTTTTCGGTCTTCGCCGGCGCCGGCGCGGCACTGATGGGCGTATCCACCCATTCCAGGATTGCCTTTTGGCCGGCGTCGCCCTGGCGGTGGCCCAGCTTGATGATTCGGGTATAGCCGCCGCGGCGATCCTTGTTCGCCGGCGCAATCTCGTTGAACAGAATTTTGACGGCATCTTCCTGATGTAAACGCGCCGCGGCCAGGCGGCGATCATGAAGGCTGCCGGCCTTGCCGAGGGTCACCATCTTTTCAGCCACCGAACGGGCGGCTTTAGCCTTCGCCAAAGTGGTGGTGATGCGCTTGTGCTTGATCAGGCTGCAAACCATGTTGGCCAGCATGGCATTGCGATGCTCGCCGGTGCGCCCCAGCTTGGCCGTTCGTTTCAAATGTCGCATAAAGATTCCGTTTAACGCAGCAACGCGATGGGATTTTCCTCCTTGGGCGCCTCGAGCAACTCCGACTCGAAAGTCATGCCCAGCGAAAGGCCCAGCGCGGATAACTTGTCCTTGATTTCGTTCAGCGATTTCTTGCCGAAATTGCGGTACTTGAGCATCTCTTGCTCGCTCTTGAGCGCCAACTGCCCCACGGTCGTAATGTTCGCGTTATTCAGACAGTTGGCGGCCCGGACGCTCAATTCGATCTCGTTGACGCTCATGTTGAGCAACTTCTTCAGCTTGCTCTTCTCCTCATCCTGCCGATCGACTACCTCCTCGAATTCCACCGCGTTCTTGTCGTAGCCGACAAAAACATCCAGATGATGCTGGAGAATCGCCGAGGCTTGCGTCAGGGCGTCATCCGGAGAAATGCGTCCGTCGGTCCAGATTTCCAAAATCAGGCGGTCATAATCGGTGCGCTGGCCGACCCGGGCGTTCTCGACGCTGTAGCGAACCCGGGTGACTGGCGAAAAAAGCGAGTCGATGGCAATGACTCCGATTGGCTGGTTGGGGCGTTTGTTTTCGTCTCCGGGAAGGAAACCTCGCCCGATCTTCACCTCCAACTCCATCTCCAGACGCTTCTTCTTGTCGAGCGTGCAAATGTGCTGGCTGGGATTGACGATTTCGAGATTCTGCACGAGCTGAATGTCCGCGGCGGTGACGGCGCCTTCCTTGTTGACCGAAAGCAGCAAAGTTTGGGGCTCGCGATCGTGAGATTTCAGCAGCACTTTCTTCAGATTCAGAACGATGTCGGTGACATCCTCGACCACGCCGTCGATGGTGGCAAATTCGTGCATGGCGCCATCGACCTTGATCGAGGCGATCGCCGCCCCCTCCAGCGAGGAGAGCAGGACCCGCCGCAGCGAGTTGCCAATGGTGTGGCCGTAGCCGGTTTCAAACGGTTCCGCCGTGAATTTGGCGAAAGTTTCGGTGGCGGTGGCCTCTTCTTTGACCAACCGCTTGGGCATTTCAAAACGTCCTAGACGTACTGGCATATCTACCTTTCAACAATTGTAATCTGGCTCCAACGGCTTATTCCCAAACCGCGGGAGCCCGTATAATTGCCTTTGCCGGCGCGCGACCGCCACGCAGCGACCGTCGCCGTGCCTTGGTTTGTTTAACGGGAATAAAATTCTACCACCGCCTGTTCGTTGGCGATCGGCTGGATCTCATCCCGGCTCGGGATGCGCATGACCACGCCTTTGAGGGCCTCCTTGTCCATGGAAAGCCAATCGGGGACCACCCGGCTGGCGGCGATTTCCAAATTGCGGGTGGCAAGCTGCCGGGCCGCATTGGTGTTCTTGATTTCGATGATGTCATTCACCTTCAATCCGTAGGACGGAATGTTCACCTTGCGCCCATTGACGCGCACGTGACCATGCGCCACCAGTTGCCGGGCGCCGGGACGGGTGTTCGCAAATCCGAGATGATAGCAGACGTTGTCCAGGCGGGTCTCCAGAATCTGCAGCATGTGTTCGCCGGTAACGCCGCGCTTGCGAATGGCGCGGTGGAACACGCCGCGAAACTGCCGCTCCAGCAACCCATAATAATAGCGCAGCTTCTGCTTCTCGATCAACCCCAGCGCATACTCCGTGTGTTTCCGGCGGGATTTCGGGCCGTGAACCCCCGGGCCGTAGTTGCGCCGCTCCAGATATTTGGAGGGGCCGAAAATGGGGACGCCGAAGCGGCGGCTGATGCGAACGCGAGGACCAGTATAACGAGCCATGTTTAAATACAGTTGAAAAGGGTGTTAGACGCGGCGCTTCTTGCGGGGACGGCAGCCATTATGCGGCACGGGTGTCACGTCTTTGATGGTGGAGATTTCCAGCCCAATAGCCTGCAGGGCGCGGATGGCGGATTCGCGGCCCGAACCGGGGCCTTTGACGCGCACCTCGACTTCCTTCATGCCGTGAGCCATCGCCTGCCGCGCGGCGTCCTGGGCCACCTGCTGGGCGGCGTAAGCCGTGCTTTTGCGCGAGCCTTTGAAGCCAACGCGACCGGCGGTGGACCAGCCAATGACATGCCCCTGCATGTCCGTGATGCTCACCTGTGTGTTATTGAAAGTCGCCAGGATATTGGCGATGCCGGTGACGATGTTCTTCGCGCCTTTGGCCTTGACGATTTTCTTGCCCGCCATCTCGTCAGCCAGCAACTCCGCGGCGGTCGGCGCCGCGGCGGCGACCGGTCCGGCCGCCTCGGGAGCAGCGGGAGCCGCCGCCGCCTGGTCCGCCTCGGCGGAAGCTGGCGCGGCCTTGGCCGCTTTGGCGGGTTGCGCTTCGGCCCCGGGTTTTGCCGCCGCTTCCGGTTTGCCCTCCGGCTTGGATTTCTTCTCCGGAGCGGGTTTCTTTTTGGTCTCGTCAGCCATGGTAGTGATTAAAAGTGTTCAATGAATGCCGGTCTTGGCCGTTGGGCTGCGCACCACGCCCACGGTCTTGCGCGGCCCCTTGCGCGTGCGCGCGTTGGTTTGCGTCCGCTGGCCGCGCACCGGCAGCCCGCGCAGATGGCGGACTCCTCGATAGCACTTGATGCCTTGCAGGCGCTTCAGATTCATACCGATTTCGCGGCGCAGATCGCCTTCGATGACATGCCCGCCGTCCTGAATCGCCCGGACAATCTGGGAAAGCTGCTGTTCCGTGAGATCCTTCGCGCGGATGCTGGGGTTGATGTTCGCGCGCGCCAGAATTTCGACAGCGTTGGTGGGGCCAACGCCGTAGATGTAGCGCAACGCGATATCGATGCGCTTGTTCGGGGGGACTTCGACGCCAATGATACGGGCCATAATTGTTTTTAATTCGTTAAATGCGGACTCAGCCTTGCCGCTGCTTATGCCGCGCGTTGGTGCAAATCACCCGAATCACACCCTTGCGGCGGATGATCTTGCAGTTCTCACAAAGCTTTTTCACTGATGCTCGCACTTTCATATTTCAAAATCTGTTTGGTCGTCCGGGGCCACGATCCGGCCCTCGGATAAATCATACGGCGACATTCTCAAGGTCACCTTATCCCCGGGCGCAAAACGCCCGAAGCTCAGCCGCGCCCGCCCCGTCAGGAACGCGCGCACCCGGTGCCCGTTGGGCAATTCCACCCGGCAAGTCCGGTTCGGGAACACTTCCACAATCACGCCTTCAACCTCGATGGCATCGCTTCCGGACATGTCAAAATTTCCGGCTCCCCTTCGGTCACCAGCACCGTGTGCTCGAAATGGGCCGATAATGAACCATCCTGAGTGATCACTGTCCAGCCATCATTGAGGATTTTTACCCCGGGCAGACCCGCGTTCACCATCGGCTCGATCGCGATGGTCATGCCCGCGCGCAACTTGGGTGACGGTTTGCCGTCCACAAAATTCGGGATTTGCGGATCCTCATGCATCGATCGGCCGACGCCATGGCCGACGAACTCCCGGACAACGCTGAAACCGTTGGTTTCCACGTAGCTCTGGATGGCGCGTGAAATATCCACCACCCGGTTGCCAGCGATGGCCTGGGCAATGCCTTCATAGAGCGCCTTTTCCGTTACGTCCATAAGCTTCTGCGCCAACAAACCGCAACCGCCAACCGCCACCGTCCGGGCCGTGTCGCCGATAAATCCGTGGTGAATGACTCCCACGTCCAGGCTGACGATATCACCAAAAGCCAATTGCCGGGTGCCGGCCAGACCATGCACCACTTGGTCATTGATCGAAATGCAAATCTGGCAGGGATATTTACGGTAGCCCAGGAAGGCGCTGCGCGCGCCGTAGTGTTTGATCCGGCTCTCGGCAAAAATGTCCACCTCGCGAGTGGTTACTCCGGGGCGAATGAAGTCGGCGACATCATGGAGCACGCGGGCGGCCACGGCACAAGCAGGGCGCATGGCCTCCAAATCGCGTTCGCTCTTTAGAATAATCATCGACTTTCGCATCCGCCCGACCCGGAAACGGGATCAAGCGTTGACAAAGAACAACTGCCTTAGAACCGGCCGCGCAGGCGGCCTTTCTTCAAAAATCCGTCGTAATGCCGCATCAACAGATGAGTCTCCATTTGCCGCATGGTGTCCAGCAGAACACCCACCAGAATCAGCATGCTCGTGCCGCCAAAGAACGTGGCGACGGCATACGGAATCTTCAATTGATTGTAGAGCAGCAGCGGAATAATGGCGATCACCGTCAGGAAAATCGCGCCTGCCAAGGTAATCCGGCTCATGGCATTGTGCAAATAATCGCTGGTGGCCTGCCCAGGGCGGACGCCTGGGATGTAACCGCCGTTCTTCTTCAGGTCGTCGGCAATCTGCAACTCGTTGAATTGTGTCGCGACCCAGAAGTAGGAGAAAAACAGGATCATCAACCCGTAAAGCAAAACATAAAACACCGAATGCTCGCCCAAGGCGCGAGCCACGCCGATGCAAAAGCCGGAGACCAGCTTCGCCGCCGGGCTTTGCGTCCCGCTAAACGTCTGCCCGAGGAACAAAAAGATTTTCTGCGGAAACATCAGAATCGCCTGGGCAAAGATAATCGGCATGACGCCCGAGTAGTTGACTCGCAAGGGCATGAACGAGGTGCCGCCGGCGTAAACCTTGCGCCCGACCGCCCGCTGCGCATATTGCACCGGAACCTTGCGCTGCGCCTGAGTAATGGCGATCACACCTGCGATGACCCCCGCCAGCAACAGCACCAAGGCCAGGGCATGGCCCAGATTGAACGACGGCTCGATGCCGCGGCCGGGGAAAAACATGTCCCGCAAAGCCACCCCCGCCTGCGGCAGCCGGGCCAGAATGCCGATCGTGATTACCAGCGAAACGCCGTTGCCTATGCCGCGCTCGGTGATTTGCTCGCCCAGCCACATCAACAGCATGGTGCCGGTGGTCAGGATAATCGTGGTTTGAAGTCGATACCACCACATCATCCCGGGGCTGTAAAGCACCAGATTCCCAGAGAAATCTGGAAAAATCTTACCCGGGTTTTCCCAGCCCAGAGCCATCACAAAGCCTTGGCCAACACAGAGGATGACTGTCAGATATCTGCCGTACTGAACGATTTTAGTCCGGCCGCCGTCCTCGCGCGCCAGCTTGCTCAACTGCGGAACCACCGCGGTCAGCAACTGCAACACAATCGTCGCGCTGATGTAAGGCATGATCCCCAAAGCACCGATGGCGCAATGCTCGAGCGCTCCGCCGGTGAACATGCTGTACATGCCCAGCAGCCCGCCCCCGGCGCCGCCCTGCGCCTCAAAGTATTGGGTCAATAGAGCGCCATCCAGGCCGGGCACCCGGACCACCGCCGTGAACCGGCAAATGGCCAGAACCACCAGGGTGAAAATAATCCGGGACTTCAGCTCTGGAATCTTGAAGCAATTACTGAAGGTATTGGCAATGGCGGAGAGCATGATCAGTCAGGTCGCAAAAACTAGGACGAGGCGGCTGGCTGCGTCGCCTGTTTTCGCAGGACCTCGCATGTGCCGCCTTTGGCCTCGATTTTGGAACGCGCCGAGGCGCTGAAAGCGTGAGCAACGACCGTGAGCTTTTTGCTCACCTCCCCGTTGCCAAGAATCTTGATGCCGTCAAAACGGCCGTTGGCCAGACCCAGACTCTTCAGGGCCTGCACGTCCACTCGGGCCCCATCCTCGAACACTCCGAGTGATCCGAGGTTGACTCCCAAATACCGGGTCGCATGCCGCGCGTTATTGAAGCCGCGCTTGGGAATGCGCCGGATGAGCGGCATTTGCCCGCCCTCAAACCCGATGCGGATGGAGCTGCCGGAACGGGCCGTCTGGCCCTTGCCGCCGCGCCCGCTGGTTTTGCCCAGACCGCTGGATTCGCCCTGGCCGAGACGTTTGCGACGATGCTTGGCCCCGGGACGAGGCTTAAGATTGTGTAAACGCATAAAACTTCAAACTTAGATTAGCTCGTTACTGCCGCCGGCGCCGGTTGTTCCGGGACGGGTTGTCCCTCGGGCGCAGCCGCCGTCGGGGCCTTCTTAATTTCCAGTCCCCGGCCCTTATAAATCGCCTCGCGCAAGCGCAACCGCATCAACGCCTGGAGAGTAGCCTTAACCACGTTCGCCGCGTTCTTCGAGCCCAGCGATTTGCTCAGCACATCCTTGACCCCGGCCGACTCCAAAACCGCGCGGACGGTCTTGCCCGCGATAATGCCAGTGCCGGGACTGGCCGGGCGAAGCAACACCTTCGCGCCGCAATAGTGCGAAAGCACCTCGTGCGGTATCGTCGCGTCTTTCAGGGAAACGCTCACCATCTGGGAACGAGCCATCTCGCCGCCCTTGCGGATGGCGTCAGCCACCTCGCCGGCCTTGCCCAGGCCAACCCCCACTTTGCCCTTCTTATCCCCGACCACGATCAGGGCGCTGAAATTAAAACGGCGCCCGCCCTTCACCACTTTGGCGGAACGATTGATGAATACTACCTTCTCGACCAGGTCACTGCCGCCGTCGCCGGCATCCGGCCCGGGAGCGCGACGGGGTCGAAAGCCGCCGCCACGAGGTCCGCGCCGCTCCCCGCGGGCCGGACGCCCGCCTTCGCGGGCGGGTTCGGGTGCCGGAGCCGCTTCCGGCGCCGCCGTCTCGATATTCGCTACCTTGGTTTCTTCAGCCACGTTACGATTCTCCATGAAAAATTAAAATTGCAGCCCGGCCTCACGCGCCGCTTCCGCCAAAGCCTTGACCTTGCCGTGATAGCGGTGGCCGCCCCGGTCGAACACGACCTGTTTGATCCCCTTGCCCGTGGCCGCCTGAGCGGCGAGGGTCCCGATGATTTTGGCTCCGGCCGCATTGGCCGAGACCTTCTCACGCTCCGGCGTTGCCTTGCTGGTGCTTGAGGCGGCGGCGAGCGTCACCCCCGCCGTGTCGTCAATGAATTGAACGTGAATATTCTGGTTGGTAAAGCGCACCGACATGCGCGGGCGCTCCCGGGTGCCGCTGATCTTTTTCCGCGCGCGCAACTGCCGCAACTTCGCCAGCTTTTGTTTCTTTTCGATTCTCATGTGTTCAGGCCACGGGTTTTGCCGTGATCGCTATTCCTCAGTTCCAAACTCATTGCACGGTCTTGCCTTCCTTGCGGATAACCCGCTCGTCGCTGTACCGCACTCCTTTGCCCTTGTAGGGCTCCGGCGGATAAAACGCGCGCAACTCGGAAGCCACCAGGCCGACCATCTGACGATCCGGCCCCTCAATCGTCAGTTTCGTGTTGTCTTCGACAGTCACTTTGATTTGCGCGGGAATGGGATAATTGATCGGATGCGAATACCCCAGAATGAGGTTGACCATGTTGCCCTGCACGGCGGCTTTGAAGCCGACTCCCTGGATTTCAAGCTTCTTGACGAAGCCCTCGCTCACGCCTCGGACCATGTTGCTGACCAACGCGCGGCTCAAGCCGTGCAACGCCCGGGTCTCGGCATCGTCTCCCTGACGGTCCACGACCGCCTTGCCCTCGTGAATCTTCAGGCTGGTGCGGCGCGGCAACTCCCATTGGAGTTTGCCCTTGGGGCCCTCGACGGAGATCTTCCGGCCCTGGATTTCGACCTTCACCTTGGCCGGGATGGCTATCGGTTGCTTTCCAATTCTAGACATAGACTAAATCGTATTTGCGGGGGCGACTCCGCGCCCGCCTGGTTACCAAATATAACAGAGCACCTCTCCACCCAGATTTTTCTTCCGGGCCTGGTTGCCGCTCATGACCCCCTCGGAGGTCGAAAGGACCGCCACCCCCAAACCGCCGCGGACCCGCGGAATCTCGGTGGCGCCCACATAACGGCGCAGACCGGGCGAGCTGACCCGGCGCAACCCTTCGATGACACTCCGCTTGCCTTGATATTTAAGCCGGAGCTTGAGGCTGCGCTTGACCTGCCCGTCCACCGCGAAATCATTGATGTAACCCTCGCGCTTCAAAATCGAGGCGAGGTTCTCCTTGAGCTTCGAGTGCGGGATGACCACCGTCGGCAGCAACGCGCGATTCGCGTTGCGGATACGGGTCAGCATGTCGGAAATCGGATCGTTCATAATTACCAGCTAGCCTTGGTGACGCCCGGGATCAGACCGCTGAGAGCCGCTTCGCGGAACGTCAGGCGGGAACAGGCGAATTTTCGCAAATACGCGCGCCGTCGCCCGCTCATCGAGCAGCGGTTGACCACCCGCACCGGACTGGCGTTGCGAGGCAGTTTGCTCAAAGCCGCGTAATCACGCCTCGCTTTCAGCTCGGCCCGCAGCGCGGCGTATTTCTTGACCGTCTCGGCCTTCTTTTTGTTGCGTTCGATCCAGGATATCTTGGCCATAGTTTCGTTCAGTAAATCAGGCTGCTTCAGGGGAGGTCTCTTTGGCTTTGCTCTCGGCAAAAGGCATGCCCATCAGCTTTAACAACTCGAGCGCCGCCTCGTTGGTGCCCGCGCTGGTCACAATAGTAATGTCCATGCCCTGCTGGCGTTTGATCTTGTCCAATTCGATCTCGGGAAAAATCGTCTGATCGGAGACGCCCAGGGAGTAGTTCCCGCGACCATCAAATGACCGGGGCGACAAACCGCGGAAATCACGAATGCGCGGCAGCGCGGTCGCGATGAGCCGGTCGAAAAACTCGTACATGGCCTCCCGGCGCAGGGTCACATGGCAGGCGACCGGCTGGCCTTCACGCAGTTTGAAATTGGCGATGCTCCGGCGGGATTTGCTGATCGCCGGCTTGCGGCCGGTGATCAACGCCAAATCCTTCGCCGCGTCATCAATGGCGCTTTTCTCGAGCGAGGCGCTCACGCCCATGTTAATGACGATTTTCTCCATGCGCGGCACCTGGTGCGGATTGGCGTACTGATGCTTTTCCCTCAAGGCCGGGGCCACTTCTTTCAAATATTTTTCGTAAAGTCTGGCTTTCATTTCGCTGCTTTCGGAGATGGTCCGCCTCAGGCTTTGGCCGGCGCCGCGGCGCCGCGCTTGGCCGCGCGCGCGTCGAACTGGTCCGCTTTCATGACGTTCGACAGGTGGATCGTGCCCTCCTTCTCGACGATCTGGCCATTCGGATATTGCTGGCTCTTGCGCATGTGGCGCTTGATCATCCGCACGCCTTCCACAATCACGCGCTGCTTGCCGCTATCCACGGCAATGATCCGGCCCCGCTTGCCCTTGTTCGAGCCCGCGATGACCACCACCTCGTCGTTCCTCTTGACGTGAAAATTGCGCATAACTAAATAACCTCGGGGGCGAGCGACACGATTTTCATGAACCGCTTTTCCCGCAACTCGCGGGCGACCGGGCCGAAAATGCGCGTGCCACGCGGATTAAATTCTTTGTCGATGATGACAATGGCGTTGC
This sequence comes from Verrucomicrobiota bacterium, assembly GCA_039806935.1. Classification (GTDB taxonomy): domain Bacteria; phylum Verrucomicrobiota; class Verrucomicrobiia; order Limisphaerales; family UBA8199; genus JBDHQH01. Next base: position 27,546 of record JBDHQH010000021.1, on the reverse strand, counting down.
TGTCGAAACGCAGATAGGAACCATCGTCCCGGCGAATGGCGCTCCTGGTGCGGACCACCACCGCGTCCACCACCTCACCCTTCTTCACGGTGCCGTCGGGAGTGGCTTCCTTGATGTGAGCCTTGATTACGTCGCCAACGCCGGCATACATCTGGTTTTTGCCGAGCACACCAATGGCGGCCGCGCGCTTGGCGCCGGAATTATCCGCCACGTCTAAAATGGATCGAACTTGCAACATAAGTTTTGAGATCAGGCGTTTACCGGCGTGACTTGCGCGGCCCGCTCCACCACCTCGACCAGGCGCCAGCGCTTGAGTTTCGACAGCGGCCGAGTCTCCTCGATGCGAACGCGATCGCCCACCTTGGCTTCGCTCTTCTCGTCGTGGGCGTAAAATTTCTTGTAGCCGGTCACCACCTTCTTGAACCGGGGATGCGGAAAACGCCGGCGGACCTCAACGATGATGGTCTTGGCCATTTTGGCCGAGATCACTTCGCCAATACGTTCCTTGCGATTTCCGCGGACAGGCGCGGAGGCCGGAGTTGCGGGAGTGTCAGACATAGAAATTAAGCGGCTTTGTTCCGGAGTTGGGAGAGGCGCGTTTCAATACGCGCAATGTCGCGGCGCAACGTGCGCAGGCGACCGGGCTTCTCCAGTTGCGCGCTCGCCTGCTGCAAGCGCAGATTAAAGATCTCCTGGCGGAGATTCCGGCCGTCAGCCAGCAACTCCTCCATGGTCTTTTCCTGAATCTCTTTGCGTTGAGTCTTCTTCATACCAAGTCAGATCAGCCGTGCGTGTGGCGGGAGATGAATTTCGTCCGGATCGGCAGCTTGGTGGCCGCCAGGCGCAGGCACTCGCGAGCCACCGCTTCGGTCACCCCGTCCACCTCGAACAACACATTGGCGGGGCGAATCACCGCCACCCAGGATTCCAGCGGACCCTTGCCCTTTCCCATGCGGGTTTCCAGCGGCTTTTTGGTAAACGACTTGTGCGGAAACACCCGGATCCAAAGCTTGCCGTGCCGCTTCATATTCCTCGCAATCGCCACGCGGCATGCCTCGATTTGCTTGGTGTCCAGCCAGCAACGATCCAGCGCCATCAACCCGTACTCGCCAAATGCCACCGTCTGGCCCCGGTAGGCCAGACCGGCCCGGTTGCCACGGTGCATCTTGCGATACTTCACTCTCTCAGGCATCAAAGGCATAACAATTCCTTCTAAAAACGATTACTTCGCCACCAGCTCGGGCAGCGTTGAGGCGGAGGATTGGGCCACGGCCGCCGCCGGACGCGCGGCGCCCTCGCGCTTGCCTTCGCCCTTGCACACCCAGCACTTGATTCCCAGCTTGCCATAAACCGTCTTGGCCTCGGCAAAGCCATAGTCGATGTCCGCGCGTAACGTGTGTAACGGCACCCGGCCCCAGTGATACTGCTCGACGCGCGCCAGCTCCGCCCCGCCCAAACGCCCAGCGCAGCGGATCTTGATCCCCTCCGCCCGAAAATCCTTCGCCGTCTGCAGCGCCTTTTTCATCGCGCGACGGAAAGACACGCGGCGTTCCAGTTGCAAGGCAACGTTTTCCGCCACCAACTGGGCGTCGATCTCGGGTTGCTTCACCTCCACGATATCGACATAAATCTCCTTGCCCGTCATCTTGCTCAAGTCCTCCTTGATTTTGTCGATCTCGGCTCCCTTGCGCCCGATGACGATGCCCGGTCGCGCCGTCAAAATGGTGATGCGGCAACGATTGGCGGCTCGCTCAATGAGAACTTTCGGCACGGAGGCGGACTCCAGCTTTTTCTTGAGCAAGTCGCGGATCTCGCGGTCTTCGGTGAGCAGCTTGCCGAAGTCCTTTTTGCCTGCGTACCATTTTGAGCGCCAGTCGCGGTTCACCGCGATGCGCAGACCAATTGGATTTGTTTTCTGTCCCATACCGAAACTATTCGTCGGATAAAACGATTTTGATGTGGCAATTGCGCTTGAGGATCGGCCCGGCCGAACCGCGCGCTTTGGGGGTGAACCGCTTGAGGGTGGCAGCCGTCTGGGCCACCGCCTCCTTGACCAGCAGCGCATTCGTGCGCAGCCCGCGGTAATCTTGATGATGAGCTTTCAAATCCTCCGCGTTGGCGATGGCGGAGTTGAGGGTCTTGGCGACGAACCGCGCGCCTTTGCGCGGGGTCACCGCCAGAGTGGCCTGCGCCTCCGCCGCCGGCAACCCCTGAATCTGACGGACGACCTCGCGCATTTTTTGCGCGGACATCCGAACGTTCCTGGTGATGGCTTGCACTTCCATAGTCTTACTTCGCCTCCGCTTTGGCCGTGTGCGCGCCGTGTTTTCGGAAGGTCCGCGTCAGGGAGAACTCGCCCAGACGATGCCCCACCATGTTTTCGGTCACGAAGACCGGGTTGAACACTTTGCCATTATGAACGTTGAAGGTCAGCCCCACGAAATCGGGGGTGATCATCGAGCGCCGCGACCAGGTTTTGATCGGCGCTTTGGACTTGGTATCCTTGGCCTTCTGGATTTTATCCAGCAGGTGAAAATCTATAAACGGGCCTTTTTTAATCGAGCGTCCCATATCGGCAAATCAGTTAGGCGTTCTTCATCGGCCGGCCGTCACGCCGCACCAGGATAAAACGGTTCGAGTGCTTCTTTTTGTTGCGAGTGCGATAACCCTTCGCCAACAAACCCCAGGGCGAGGTTAATTGCTGCCAGCCGCCGCCGGACTTCGATTTTCCCGCGCCACCGCCATTCGGGTGGTCCACCGGGTTTCGCGCCACGCCGCGGGTGATCGGGCGAAAGCCGAGGTGGCGAGACTTTCCAGCCTTCCCCCGCACCACATTCTCGTGCTCGGGGTTGCCCACCTGCCCGATCGTGGCGTAGCATTTGTCGTTGATCCGCCGAATTTCCCCGGAGGGCAGCCGGATCTGCGCGTAGCCTTCGTCGCGGGACATCAAAGTGGCCGCCGCGCCGGCGGTGCGCACCATCTGCGCGCCCCGACCCGGAATCAGCTCGAGATTGTGAATCGGCAAACCCACAGGCACATCCGCCAGCGGCAGGCTATTCCCCACGTCGGGCGGGGACCCCGGACCGCTCCGCACCCGGGCGCCGACCTGCAAACCCATGGGGGCGATGATGTAGGCTTTCTCGCCGTCTGAGTATTCGAGCAGCGCCAGCCGGGCGCTGCGGCCCGGATCGTATTCAATCGCAACCACCGTCGCTTCCACGCCATGCTTGACGCGTTTAAAATCGACGATGCGCAGCTTTTGCTTGTGTCCGCCGCCCAAGCCCCGAGCCGTGATCCGGCCATACGCATTGCGGCCACCGGTCCGCTTGCGCGTTTCCACCAGCCGCTTCTCGGGCTTCCGCTTCGTGATGTCGCTGTAATCCGAAAACGCGATGTAGCGCGTGGACGGCGTCAGCGGTCTAAATGTCTTTACTGGCATAAAATCTACAGTCAGTTACCAAGTCCAAAAATCAGCCACTTGGAGCGCGGAGCCATCAATCCTGCCCCCGGATGGGTGGTCAGTTATCGGTTCCGCAGGCTATGCTGTCCGCCTCCTCGACCGGGAAAACGGAGCGGCGAATATAACAGCGCTCCAAGCCATAGCAATAGATTTTTGCAAATATTTTGAAAAGCTCCGGATTCGGCTTTGGCCTTGCGCAACCGAAGCCGCGCCGTACAGTATTTGTCATGGAAACTTCCGGGCAATTGCCCCAATATCTGCCGGTGCTGATGCTCGCGACGCTGGCGGTGTTGTTCGCGCTGGGCATGCTGGCGGCATCGGTGATCCTCGGCAAAACCGGACGGCGCTCGCCCATCAAGGACACCGCCTACGAATGCGGCATGTTGCCGATCGGCCCCGGCGCGCCGCGGCTCTCCATCAAGTTTTACCTCGTGGCCATGCTCTTCATCCTGTTCGATATCGAGGTGGTTTTCCTTTACCCCTGGGCGGTGGTGTACAAGGAAATGCTCGCGCGCCATGCCGGGTTGGTTCTTGGCGGCATGCTCTCTTTCGTGGGAATTCTGTTCGTCGGCTATCTGTACGCCGTGAAAAAACAGGCTTTGGACTGGAAGAGTTAACTGATCCCCCAGCGGGCCTTCCGCCCGCCGGGCGGCGCGCCGGACGATCAGGCGGCAAATTTCAATTATGAGCATCAAATTCGGCACCAGCGGTTGGCGTGGCCTGATCGCGCGCGATTTCACCTTTGACAATGTCCGACTGGCGACGCAGGCCATTGCGGATTACCTGAAGGCGGCCTCGGCGTCGCGTTCCCGGGAGGTGATCCTGGGCTACGATACCCGGTTTTTGGGCCGGGAGTTTTCCCTGGCGGCGGCGGAAATTCTGGCCGCCAACGGGTTGACTCCCCTGCTCTGCAACCGTGATACCCCGACCCCCGTCATCGCCCATACCATCCGCGTCCGCAAAGCTTTGGGCGGGATCAACATGACCGCCAGCCACAACCCCGCGGAGTATCAGGGGCTGAAGTTCTCGACGAGCAACGGCGCTCCGGCGCCGCCGGAAATCACCCGCCAAATCGAGGCGAATGCCGCCGGTCTGGAAGCCAGCCAATGGACCTTCCCCGCCGCGGTCGTGGGCACCTTTCAATGCAAAGCCCTGGATCCCCGCCCGGGGTATTTCAAGCAAATCCGCAAGTTGGTCGATTTCAACGTGATCGAGCGAGCGCGAATGAAAATTGCGGTCGAATTGCGCTATGGAACCGGCCACGGCTATCTCGATACGCTGCTCGAGGAGGCGGGCGCGCGCGTCACGGTTTTTCACGACCAACTGGATCCGTTGTTTGGCGGCCATCATCCGGAACCCAGCGCCGAGGGCATGGCCGAGGTCAGCCAGTTTGTACGCCGGGGAAAGGCGCAACTGGGATTGGGATTGGACGGGGACGCTGATCGGTTCGGGATTGTGGATAAAGACGGCGCCTGGCTGACTCCCAACCAGGTGCTGGCGCTGGCCTTGTACCATCTCAAAAAAAACCGCCGCTGGACGGGAGCCGTCGTCCGGACGGTGCCCACCAGCCACCAGGTCGATGCCGTGGCCCGTCTCCTCGGCGTGAAGGTTCATGAAACACCCGTCGGCTTCAAATACATCGGGGCGTTGATGGAGAGCGAACCCGTCATCGTCGGGGGCGAGGAAAGCGGCGGGTTAAGCGTCAAGGGACATGTGCCGGAGAAGGACGGCATTCTGGCGTGCCTGCTGATGGCCGAATTAGTCGCCGCCGAGGGCAAACCACTCGGACGCATCCTGAAAGATCTGGAGAAGCAGACCGGCGAGTTTCACACCGACCGCCTGAACCTGGCGATCGCGCCAGACACCAAAGAGGCGCTGCTTCGCAAGCTCGGCTCGGGTCTCGAACAAATCGGCCCATTCCGGGTGCAACAGTTCATCACCACCGACGGCTTCAAGTATCTCCTGCCCGGTGAGGAGTGGGTGGCTTTCCGCGCCAGCGGAACCGAACCGTTGATCCGGTGTTATATCGAGGCCAAATCAGCCCGCCACCTCGAGGCGCTGCGCCGCGCCTGCCGCGCCCTGCTGCGGTAATTTTCGAATCGCGGGTTGTCATCCCGCAGGTGCCGTTCTTATAATGCGGCATGGACATGAAACGAAGGCATTTCCTGGGCACGCTGGCGGTGGGCGGGCTTGGCGGAGCGCTCGCTCCGGCTGCCGTGACCGAGCCGGACTCCCCGCTGGTTCGATTCCCGCTGGCCCTGATGGCCCCGCGTTCCGACGGCTTCGAGGCCGTCTGGGCGGTGAACCGGCTGAGCCGCGGACGCATCGAGTGGCGAACCGACGGAGCGAGCGGGTTTGCCGGCGCGGACGCCTTCGGCTTTGTGCCGCAAGGCGACAACATCCTCCGGGTAAAAGTCTCCGGGCTGCGGCCGGGGACGAACTATCAAGTCCGCTCCCATACCCTCGAGGGAACCAAGCCCGCGGTGTTGAGCGAGTGGAAGCCCTTCCGCACCCTCGATCCCCGGGCGCGCACCGCGCATTTCGCGATGTGGAGCGACACCCACATTCACGACGACACCATTCGCGCCTTGCACCGGGTGACTCCGGCGGTGGATTTTCTCGTGTGGAACGGCGACACCTGCCGCAACACCTGGGATCGCCCGGAGTTGCTGGCCCCCACCTTGCTGCATCCCGGCGAGTGCGATTTCACGGTGAACCGTCCGGTGTTGTTTAACTGGGGCAACCATGATTGCCGGGGGCTGTACGCTTTCCAAATGCCCGCAATCGCGGCGACGCCCTCGGGACGGCCCTTCTACGCGTTTCGCGCCGGGCCGGTGGCGGTGATTTGCCTGAACACCGGCGAGGACAAACCGGATGACCATCCCTCCTTCGGCGGCCGCGTGGCTTTTGATGCCTTGCGCGCGGAACAGGCCCGCTGGCTGGCGGAAACCATTCGCCAGCCGGAGTTGCGCGACGCCCCTTATCGCGTGGTGTTCTGCCACATTCCGCTGCGCTGGACCGACGAAAGCCCGCAGGATTATGCAGCCAAAGGCTACGACCGGCATAGCGGGCGGAGCCGCGCCGCCTGGCACGATTCCCTGACCGCCTGGCACGCGCAAGCGATCATTTCGGGACACAACCATACGCACGCCTGGCTCCCCCCCACCGCTGAGTTTCCTTATGGCCAACTAGTCGGCGGTGGTCCCTCGCAGGAAATCGCCACCTGGCTCGAGGGAGTCGCGGGACCGTCCGAGCTTCGACTCAAGCTGCACGCCCTGGACGGCAAGGTGGCGGAGGAGATAAAGCTGAATCCACTCGCTTAATCCGACGCCGCAGCGGGCCCCGCCAGGTAGGTAAAAATCGCCGACACGGTTGCCCCGGTGTCGGCTTTGAGCCGCACCCAGTGGGCCGAGTACCCATCGGGAAAGGCATGGCGCGCCACTGCGCCGGGAGCGACCGTGAACCGCCCGTATTCAGACCAGCGATCATCGCCGGAGAAATCGACCTCCACCGTAAACGTCACCGGACGGCGCCCGTGATGAGAGAGTTCCAGGATCTTGCCTTGATAGCCAAGCATGAGGTAGGGATCACTCGGGATGCCCGCGGTCACGGCGGTGTCCTTCCAGGGACCACCCCGTCCAGTCGGCGGACCCAAACGCCAGAGATCATCCACATTCCCAAACCAAAGCGCCGTCCGCCCATCCGTCGAACGAAACACATGGCCGTCATTCGTCGCCGCGGCGGAGACGCCGGCCAGCGCCAGCAATCCGCGCCACGACGCAAAATCACTGATGCGCTTGTGGTGCGTCGCCACCGGGCGCAGGCGCCGAATTCCGCCGGCATCCTCGCGCGGCAGTTCGTAAAAAGTGCCGTGTGCCTGAAACAAATTGCGCTCGGTCACTACCTCTCTGACCCCTCGCGGCCAGCCAGAACTCAAGGGCCGGTCATAGGCGGGATCGCCCTTGGGCAAACGAAAACGGTTCGTTCCGCTCACGCATAGCACCGAGGCGGAATCCGCGGAGAAATCAGCTTTTTCCAGACCGAAATCCGCGCGCAACCCTCTCTCGGCGGCAGCGTCCTCGAAGGCTTGCAGCCGGAAATCCCCGCCAATGCGATAAAGCCCGGGGACGCCCGCCCCGCCGCTCGCGCCATACACGTTGGCGGCGAATTCAAGCGCGCGCGCGTCACCCGTCCGCGCCCGCACCACGCCGTCCGAATAGGAATTCGTCTGGCTGATATCCGCCAGGCCGGCGAACAAAGCCGGGGCCGGCGGGGTGGGCGGGTTGGCCAGGATAAAATTAGCGGTGACGCCCGAGGCGGCGGCGTTGGGAACCAGGCGCACCCACTCGGCGCGCACCGCAGCCGGCAGCAGACACCAGGCGTATCCCCGCGGCGGCACCCACAGGTTGGTGAACACATTCCAGGCGCCAGCCCCGCCTGACTTGAACTGGACCGCGAACTGAACCGGGCGGGGAGTGGCGTGCCGCACATGCAGGATTCGTTGCGCGAAACCGCTGACGAGAAAAGGATCGCTGGGCACAAGCGCCGACGCGTCGTCTTCCCGCCAGGGCCCGCCAAAGCCCGCCGGAGCGCCCCAATTCCCCAGATCGCTCAGTTGGCCAAACCAGAGCGCGGAGTTGGATTCCCCCGCCCACCGGTTGCCGCCGGTGGTGGCGGCGTCATCGCGAGCCATCACGAGTTGACCCCGGAACCAGCAATAATCTACCGGCATCCGCAAATACGTGCAGATTGGAGTGATGCCGCTGGCGCGATCTGCGGCAAAGTCCTTGGGAAAATCGTAAAACATGCCATGCATGTGCATGAGCATTTTGCCGTCGGTGATCTCCCGGATTCGAGGCCATTCGGTGTACCAACCGTGCAAGGCGTCATGAGAAAAGCTGGCTTTGGGCAACCGGTAGGTGTGCCAAACACCGTGATCCAGCAGCTTGAGTAAAACCGAACGCTGATCCCAGCCCAAAGACCAGATCGGATCGCCGGGGTTCGCATTCCCCGCCAGGCCGCCTGGCCCGGTCACCTCCGTAAAGTTTTTGCGCTCAACCATCCCCCACGGCTCCGCCCATTGACTCCCTGAGTGTTCCGCTAGCGCTCCGGCAGGCCCAGCCAACCCTGGATCGCGCGTAAGACTCCAGCCCCTTTCGCCATTGTTCGCCAGCACCAATCGCCCCTGCCCGCTGTAGCCGCCTTTGCCGTGTGCGCCGGGAAATGGCGCCGGCGGAAAGTCCTTCCCGTCATTGCGATCCGGGTAGATCTTCTTCACTTCGAGGGTGCTGATATCCACATCGTACAGCCCTTTCTCCATCGTGAAGTAATAGACGCGGTGAGCCGGATCGGTGAGGTGGCGCGCCGTGGCGGTCAATCGGCCAGGCATGACCTTGGGCGAAATCACGCGCACCCGGCCGCCGGAATCGATCCAGTACGGGCCCAGGATGAGTTGTTGGGTCTCGCGATGAATCATTCGGTTGGCATGCGTGCCGCCGACGCTCTCGGGCCGGGCCTCAAGACGAAGCGCGCCATCCACCGTCCATAATTTGTCGCCGCTGCCGTGAGGGAAATGCGGCGGATAGGTGATGAACCAAAGCTTATCCGCCCAAGCCGCCACCGCTCCGATGCCAACCTCCCCCTCCGGACTAAAGACCGCCAAATGCGGATAGGTGCCACTGATGTTGAGCACCGCGTTGCTTGCTCCGGACGCCATCCGAACCAGCCCCAGCGCCAGCGCCGCCGCTGCAAGCCAAATGCGGCCCTTCGCCGGCAAACGGAGATAACGGCGCGCGCGCGACATGGCCGCGCGCGCGCCCAAGATCCAAAGTTGGCGCACCGCCAGCAATGGCGGCCTACTTGCCCCTGGGCAGAGCCGAGCGGCCCGCATAGACCGCGCTGCCGCCCAGCAACTGCTCGATGCGGAGCAGTTGGTTGTACTTGGCCAATCGATCCGAACGGCTCAAAGAACCGGTCTTGATCTGGCCGCAATTCGTCGCCACGGCGATATCGGCAATCGTGGCGTCCTCGGTCTCCCCCGACCGATGGCTTAGCACCGCGGTATAACGGCTCTTCTGGGCCATCTCCACCGCATCCAGGGTCTCGGTCAGGGTTCCAATCTGATTGACCTTCACCAAAATCGAATTGGCGGTGCCGGTATCGATGCCTTTCTTGAGAAACTTGACATTGGTTACAAACAGATCGTCGCCGACCAGTTGCACTTTGCCGCCCAGTTTTTCCGTCAGCGTTTTCCAGTTTTTCCAGTCGCTCTCGGCGCAGCCGTCCTCGATGCTGACAATTGGGTATGCCGAGCAAAGTTTGACATAAAATTCAACGAGTTGATCGCCGCTGAGGGTCTTGCCAGTGCTCTTCTTGAAGGTGTAACTCCCGTCTTTGTTGTAAAATTCGGACGAGGCCACATCGAGAGCCAGAAAAATGTCCTTCCCGGCCTTGTACCCCGCGCTCTTCACGGCTTGCAGAATGGATTCCAACGCGTCCTCGACACTGTCCAGTTTCGGCGCGAAGCCGCCCTCGTCGCCGACCGCGGTGCTCAGTCCGCGCTTCTTCAATACCGCCTTGAGAGCATGGAAAATTTCGGTGATTGCGCGCAAGCCTTCGGCGAAGCTCGGCAAGCCGTGCGGCATGATCATGAATTCCTGGAAATCGATCGGCGCATCCGAGTGCGCTCCCCCATTGATCACGTTGGCCATGGGCACCGGCAACACCTTTGCGTTCGGACCGCCAAGGTACTTGAACAAGGGCATTCCGAGAGCTTCCGCCGCCGCTTTGGCGGTCGCCAGCGAGACCGCCAGGATGGCGTTGGCCCCCAGTTTGGATTTCGTCTCGGTTCCGTCCAGCTCCAGCATGATCTGATCCACCTTGACCTGCTCCAGCGCGTCCACCCCCTCGAGGGCCGGCAGAATCTTCCCGGTCACGTTCTCAACCGCCTTGCGAACTCCTTTGCCCAGGTAGCGTTTTTTGTCGCCGTCGCGCAATTCAATCGCCTCGTGTTCCCCAGTGCTGGCCCCCGAGGGCACCGCTGCGCGGCCCATCGCGCCACCGGCAAGGATGACGTCCACTTCCACAGTCGGGTTCCCGCGAGAGTCGAGGACTTCGCGCGCCTTGATGTCATAGATTGTGCTCATAATTTTATTGTTCGTTGAAAATCCGGAAAATCAGGAAAAATTCTTCCATTGACGCTTCCGTTTTCGAGGCGCACCGGCTTTCCACCCAGTGCGGCGCGCATGATAATGTGGGTGCCGGCGCGGTCAAATGAAAATCCCTGTCCGGAGTTCCCTCCGCTGCCGGGACATTCGTGATGTCCCCATCAAGAAGCAGGATAGCGCGACCTACAGGTCGAATCATGTTGCGCATAGCCCAGCCGCCGTTTGGGAGTAGAGAATGCGCGGGAAATGTTTGCAGCAAAAACGGGACAGAATTCGGCTCCGCGCGGCGGCGCAGGCGGGCGGATCGACAAAATCATCCCTGGTAACCGCCAGGGCCTGTAAAACCAAGGCAACCGTGGCATGAGGGTGTTGGAATCGGTTGGTTTTACCGCGGGGAATTGAAGTGGTGGCTGGGGGCGGAATTGAACCGCCGACACAAGGATTTTCAGTCCTCTGCTCTACCGACTGAGCTACCCAGCCCGCGACCGGACTCTGCCACAAGTCGCCGCCTGATGGCAAGCGTCGAATCCGCGTTTTGTGCGCGCGCTCGGATTGGCGCGAAAGGAAGGATGCCCGGGTCCGGCGGCGGCAAAAGGGGGCGAGTTGGCTCGGGGCAAATGGCGCCGGGACCGGCGTCCCGGAGGTGGCGCGGAAAACGAATCGAGGGAGGTGACGCTGGCGAACCAACCTCCGGAGAGGAGAGGCAAAAACCACCTCGGCGTCTGCAATCTCGATCCTCGTTTAATGGCTGCCGTTCCGGTCAGCATGGATGGGCTGGTTCAGCCGGGCGGACGAAGTCTGTCGGGGCGAGGGATCGGTCCAGCGATATTCGGCGGCGCCGTTGAGCGGCAGCCGCCACCACGGCCCGTCCGGGACCGGCAACACTCGGACGGAGGAGCCGTCGAGGCATTCGATCTCCGGGGGCGACGCGAAGCGTCGGCGGCTGAGTTCGAGGGTGAAGCTTCGCTCGCGGGGCCAGGTTTGCAGCCGCCAGCGGTCGCCGTCGCGGCGCAGCCAGGCGCTGCCGTCGGTCCGCGCGACTCCGAAATCCACCACCCGGTTGGAGGTGTTTAAGTGTTGGTAGCGCCAGCGGGCTGGATCGGTCGCAGGAGCGTTTGTTTCCGGAAGGAAAGAGAGGATCCGGCCCTGGTCGGCGAGGCGCAGCACTCCCAACCGGATGCGCGAGGAGCCGTCGTCCACTCCTTGCAGGCGGACGCGGCCATTGTCGCCGGCGGGGTCGAAAAGCCCGCTGAGCCACTCGTAATCGCCGTCCGCCAGGCGGGGGAGAGTGACATTCCAGGGGCCGTCGCGAATGATCTGCCCGGCGGCCCACTGGGAGGCGGCGGGCGACAGGGAGTGATCTTGTTGGGCCTGGATTTCGCCGTTGGCGCAAAAGTGGATGAAGGCGCGGTAATCCCGGGGGAGCGGGTCGTCCGCCCGCCATTCGTAGGTCACCTGGAACGCGCGGACGCCGACGGGCTGGAAGGAGGCGACCGTTGGTTGGACGCGGCGGTGGCTGGACAGATTCCAATCCGCGGCCGGGCGCGCGTTTAGAAAGACATTGGTGCCCGCGTCCACAAAGTCGGTGACGACACCGTCCCGCAGGGTGGTGCCGGCAGTCATCCCCGCGCCTTCGGCGACCCAGCCCGAATCGGGCAGGACCCACGAGCCGACGGTCCACTGGTTGGTCGAGCCGTTGGCGGTGACCACGAGGCCGTTTTCGTAGTGAACGCGCACGCGGCTCCAATCTGCCGCCGGACCGAGTTTGGCCAGGGCGGTGGCATCCAGCCAGGCGCCGTTGGCTTCGTGGAGGATTTCCACCGGTCGGGCGGCGGCGTAACGCTCGGCGACGGGAGAGAGCAGGTGGTGTTCGAGCCAGGCCAGGGGAAGGTGCGTCCAGGCCGAGGAGCCGAGGAAGCCGGCGTGGCCGTAGGCCGCTTCCTGCATGCGGTAGCGGTCCAGCACGGCCATCGGCACGGGGCCGCCCGCCCACTGCTTGGCGTAGGATTCTGTCGGCCACCAGCGGTTGTAGTAGCCCATGCCGTGGTTGACCTGGAGGGGATGGATCTTCAACAGATCGAACTCCACGGCCAGTGGCGCCTCGCAGCCGCCGTGCGAGGGCCAGCCCGCGCCGAACTGAGCCTCGACTCCATCGAGGCAACCGCTCCAGTACCAATGATTGTTCCCCTCGCCCAGCACCGGCCCCTGATGCGTGGCGCGCTCGAAATCCCAGAGCCGGCGGTGGGCGTCCCAGGACTGGCGCAGGCGCGCGGCCCCGGGCTCCCCGGCGCGCTGGTCCACATGAAACCAGGGAGGCGTCGAGCTGCAGACATCAATGAAGCTGGCGGTGGTGGCGTAGCGGGCGTGGATTTCGGGTGATTGCCCGGCGGCCAGCCGCGCCATGGCGGGGGGCTTCACGGCGAAGGACTGGATTTTGGTGCCGGGATTGAACCAGGCCTCCTGGGGTTTGCCCGAGGAATCGAGCGCCAGATCGCGGGTGTCGAAATGTTCGTAATTGGGATAGTAATCGACGTAATTCTCGTGCAGGGCGCAGCGCAGGCCCAGAGCCGAGGCCGCCGCCACCAGATTGCTCATGGCCGCGTCCCCGCCGCGGGCGGCGTTCGCGGGGTAATGCGCCGGCAGGCCGTTGTCGTAGCCGTCGCGTTGCCAGTTGTGAATGATGGCCAGGCAACGGGTGATGCCGTATCCGGCGAGGGCCTGGAGGTTGGCGGCGAGCTGGTCGAACTTCCCGTCCCAGATGTCCAGCACCACTTTGTCCGCCAGGTAATTCCGCCAGGGCGACGGCGGATTGGGCGGGTTGGGGAACACCTCCGCCAGGTGCCAGGCCGGGGTGAACAACACCCGCTCGGCCAGCGGGACGCGGGTGCCGTCTGTCCGCGGCTCGTAAACGGTTTCGGTGCCGCGGTGGCAGGTGGCGGCGGAGGCGGTCCAGTCGAGCAGGACGCTGGCGAAAAGGTTTTCCCGAGGGAGGTAGTACACGGGGCTGTCGTAGTAAGGCACCGTCATTTGCCGCCGGCGGACCACCGGGCCCCAGGAACCGGCGTTGAACGCGGCCACCGCCGGTTGGTCGCCGGCGATGGAGAGGGCCAGCGTCTTGCCGAGCAGGCGTCCGTGAATCCAAACCGTGGCGGTGGTGGAGCCGAGCGAGTATTTCCTCCAAAGGGCGCAGCCCGAGGCGTCCTGTGTCCAGCCGTTTGCGACGGGAACAGCGGGTTGGGTCCAGAGGAGCGAGGCGGAACCCGCCAGCGGCACCTGCACAGGGGAGTCGCCGGCCAGGCAGGCGTTCAAGCGGATCGTTCCGAACAATCCTTCGTTGGTGGATTGCGGCGCGCGCCACTCGTAATCGAGGCTGCCGTCCGGGCCGCGGTAGAGGAAGCGGGCGACTCCGTTTGAGAGGCTGGAGCTGGAATGGCCGGCGAATCCGCCGACCGGCGCGGGATCGAGGGTTTGGCCGGACCAGAGATTGGCGAGCGAGAGCGGCGGCGGCGCGGGGCGTGTCACTTGGGCGGGGGTGAACCCCTCCAGCACCAACTGCCGCGCGCCCCAGAGCGAATAATCAAAGGAGGGATTTTGACGGGGGCCGGGATCAACCTCGAAGCGCAGGGTCAGGTTCGTGCCGCGCAACCGGGTGAAATCGAACTCGAAATCCCGCCACAGGTCGTTGGTTTGATGATAGTCGAACAGTTTCACGCCATTCGCGTAGAGCCGGAAGGTGACGCCGTCGGAGTCCCCGACGCTGGCGGTGCGCAGGGCGGTGGCGCCGCGCAGGAGAATCTTGTCCGCCCGTTCGGGGAGGCAAAAAACCAACTGCTGGAAAGCGGTCCCGGCGCCGTGACGCCACGGGCAATGCAGGAGAAAGGCGGTCTTGCCATTTTGGGCGCCGAACGGCTCGCAAGCCACTCCGGTTTGCTCCTCGAAGAAACCGGCCCAGCCCGGAGGAAACTCCCGTTCGACCTCGCCGGGACGGGCGTAGCCCACCGAGTACACGCCCAACTCGTCCAGTTCCATCACCGGCGCGTCCGGCACAATGGCCGGTTGCGCCGCGCCCCGGGCCGCGGCCAGGACGAGAAGTCCCGCCGCCAGGAATGAGCGGACACGCGTCATACGCATTGCCATCCAGTGTAAGGGAACCGCCAGCGCCAGACCAGCCCGCGCCGGCCACGCTTTCGCGCTTCCCTCCCCATTTTGCAATTCGTATTCTGCGAGCCATGAAACGGTATCTTTCGCTGGCGATTGCGCTGCTGTTGACCGCCCTGGCGGGCGCCCGGGGGCAAAGCCTCGATGATCAATACGTTCAGATTTTCAATTTGATCCAGGAAGCGGACGCGCTCACCGCGACCCAGCCGCGCCAGGCGGTGACCAAGTACTCGCAAGCCCAGGCCAGGCTCGAGCAAATGCAACGCGGCACACCGGACTGGAATTCGAAAGTCGTCCATTTCCGGCTGAACTACGTCCGGTCCAGGATCGCGGAACTGGCCGGCGCGGCTCCGGCCCCCGCCCCTGCCGCTCCGGCGGCGGCCGCGGAGACGGCGGCGGTTGGGAGCGACGGGGCGAAGCAAATTCGGGAACTTCAGGACCAGCTAGCCGCTTTTCGTGATCAAATCCGCGATCTCCAATCCGAGAAGGAATTGCTCGAAGCGAAGTTAAAGGAGGCCTTTGCCGCGCAACCCGCGGCCGCCGACCCGCGGGAGTTGGCGAAAGCGCAGGATAAATTAAAACTCCTGCTCAAAGAAAACGATTTGCTTCAGGCCGCGCTGGCGGGGGAGAAAGCCAAGGCGGCGCCCGCCAGCCAGGCGGCCCTGGAAGAGAACCGGCGCGCGCTGGAGGAGGCGAACCGCAAATTGGCGGTGGAAACCCGCCGCGCCGACGGGCTCGCCGCCGAAAAGCAGGCGCTGCAGCAAAAGCTCGAGAGCCTGACACCCGCCGCCTGGAACGCCGCCCAGGCGGAAAAAGCCAAAAAAGCGCTCGAAGAGACCTCGCAACAACTTGATGCCCAGCAGCAAGCCGCCGCCAAATGGGCCGCCGAGCGCGAGACGCTGCAAAACCGCATCCACGAGCTCAGCGCGCAAACCGACGCCGCCGCCGCTTTGCGGGCGGAAAACGAGCTGCTCAAAAAGCAACTGACTAAAGCGGGCGCGGCCGAGGCGAAGGATTTGCCCGAGCAACTCGCCGCCGCCCGCGCCCAAACGGCCGCTCTCCAATCCGAGCGGGACATCCTGAGACTCGAAAAGACCGCGCTCGAAAACCGGCTGCGCCAGATGAGCGGGAGCGCCGCCCCCGTCAGCCTCGGCGACAACTCCGCCGCGCGCATCCAGCAACTGGAAAGGGAGCGGGACGACTTGCGCAGGCATCTGGAGACGGCCTCGAAACAGCTCAGCGCCCGGAACAGCAAGATCCCGATCACCTCCGAGGCGCTGGGCGATTTGGAGCTGCAACTGATCACCGCCCGGGCGCGCCTCTCCGTGTACGAGGCCCGCGCGACGCCGTACACGGCGGAGGAGCTGGCGCTGTTCAACCGCCCGGGAGGACTCGTCGCCGCTCCCGCCGCGCCGTCGGCGGCGGCCGCGCCCCTGAGCGCGGCGGCGGTGAAACTGGTGGCCGAAGCCAAGCGGCATTTCGCGGCGCACGAATACGATCAGGCGGAGCAGGCCTACCTGGAGGTGTTGAAGGAAAACCAGGCGAGCGTTCCCGCGCTGGCCGAGCTGGCCACCGTGCAAATGGAGAACCACAACCATCAGGCCGCCGAGGCGAA
Source organism: Verrucomicrobiota bacterium (assembly GCA_039806935.1). GTDB lineage: Bacteria > Verrucomicrobiota > Verrucomicrobiia > Limisphaerales > UBA8199 > JBDHQH01. The sequence continues at coordinate 11,147 of JBDHQH010000021.1, read as the reverse complement.
TGTGAGAAAAGCGCTGGCGCTCCAGCCCGACAATGCCTACAGCCTCTCGATCCTGGGGAACCTGATGTTCCGCCAGGGCAAGTACGATGAGGCCCTCGACGCCCTCAGCCGGGCCGCCAAACTGGATCCGAACAACGCGGAAATTCAGAATTTTCTGGGGTTAACCCTCAGCGAGAAGGGCCTGCGCGGCCCGGCCGAGGCCGCGCTCCGCCGCGCGGTGCAACTGCAACCCGGCTACGGCAGCGCGCATCACAATCTGGCGGTGGTCTATATTTCACAGAAGCCGCCAATGGTGGAATTGGCCCGCTGGCATTACCAGAAGGCCCTGGCCGCCGGCATCCAGCCGAACCCGGATTTGGAGAAGCTGATCAACGCGGCAAAGTGACCGAACCGGCGGGTTCGACGAGCCGCCCGGCCCGACCTCCGCCGGCTCAGCGCATTCCTACGCGCTCGCGCCCGGCGTCGGTCATCATGCCGGGGTTCCAGGGCGGATCCCAGACCACATCCACCTCGACGTCCTCGACGCCCTCGAGGTTGAGCAGCGCGCTTTTGACACCCCAGGAGATGCTCTCGTGCATCGGGCAGCCGGGAGTGGTGAGCGTCATCTTGACCGTGACCTTGGTTCCCTCGATGAGGACCGAATAGATGAGGCCGAGATCCACGATGTTGCAATCGATTTCGGGATCAATGACTTGCCGGAGAGCTTCAAGAGCCTGCGATTCGGTGACATGCGAGTTCATAGATTGGTTTGCGGGGCGAGGCGCGGCGCGGGTTGAGGCGGAGCCGTCCGGGCGCCGGCCAGGTGCCGGAGCATCAGCCACAGGTTCGCCCCGAGGAGGCCGAGGCCGGCCGCCAGCAGCGAGCAGCCGCTCCGGACAACCATGGCGTGGCTGGCGAGAATGCCTCCGGTGGTGATGGCGATGCCGGACAGGTAAACAAAATAGCTGATTGCCTGAAGGCGGGCGGAATACAGCGCCGAGAGCGCCGGCACCTTGGTTTTTCCGATCAACGAGCTGTAACGACGGTACCAGATCAGAAAGGGAAGAATCTTGTAAAGCATGCCGATAATGGCCAGCGAGACCACTCCGAAAAAGGCTAGAAATCCGTAGGCGTTCTCCAGTTGGCCGGTGAATACATTCAGCGGCAGACCGGGCCAGGAAAGCACCAGGCCGCACGCCCCCACCGGAATCAATAGGACGACGCCGGTGACGAAGGTCCGGACCCCCCAATCCAGCCCGCGGCGTTGCCGCGCCCGCAGCATGGCTCGAAGCTCCACTCCGTAAACCACCAGGCCCAGGACGATCACCAGCGCCGGAATGGGCTTCCAGACGGCGCGCGTCAAAACGGCATAAAAACTTCCGGCCAAACCCAGATTCAACAGCAGCAACGCAGCGCCCGCTCGCCGGGGACTTTGCAGCTCGCTCAAGGTGAACATCGGGATCAATTTGAACGAAATGCCGACGATCAGCATCAAAAAAACGCCGATCGCGCCGAGGTGGGCGTGCGCATGCATGGCCGAGATGGCGTCAAAGTGCCGGGGCAGGCTGGCCAATCCCTGAGCCGCGCCCACAATCGGGCCATACCAGGCGGCGATGGTCTCGGGGTGATAACTGGCCTTGCCCGCCGCCAGCGTCAAGCCGGCCAGAGCCGCCAGCCCCAGCCACACCAGCGCGGCGATCACGGCCGTGGCAACCACTCCCCAGCGGGGCACTCGCAGCAGGGTGCGCGCAAGGTTGTAGAGAAACAACAAAATCCCGACACTCAAGATGGTCCCGAAATGTCCCACCTGCTTCATATCCCACTTCCAGAACATCCAGACCATGCCCGCCACGCCGAGGAGATGCAGGACAAAATGAATCCGGGCCAGCCGCTCGGAATACAGCTTGGTTTCGAGAGCCACCGGCACAAGCTGGTACATCGCCCCCATGACGGCCGTCAGAATGAAGCCCAGCACCACGAGGTGCGTCACGGCGATCACGTACTGGTTGTAGTGGTACGTGGAGAGAATGTCCGGGCGCGCCAGCAGGAATCCCATCGCCACCAGGGCGGCCAGCACTCCGGAGACGAGAAAGCGCAGCGGCAACAGAATCGAGGGCGCGTGCGGGCTCGCGCCGGGATTCGCCGGGGGCCGCAAGGCCGGGCCTGGCTTAGCGCCGGGTGATATGGGTGATGAAGCTGCCATCCGACTGCTCTTCACTCTGCCCTTGAAAGCCGCGCTCCTCAAGCTGTTCGTAGAGATGCATCGGCCGCCGCTCGGTATGAGCGCGCAGACTGGCCCCCTCCGGGAGAGTGCTCACGGCTTCGAGAATTTTCACCATCGGCTCGGGTGGCTCCAGCCCCCGGGCGTCCACCAGCACCACCGGACCGCCCGGGCGCGCCGGCGGCGCCGGGGCTGGCTTCGGCGCGGCGGGCGCGCCCGCTCCGGCGCCCGCGGGGAGCCGGGCAAAAAGCACCTCATAGCCATTCTCGATGGGTTTTGATTCGGCGCTGAACCCCTGCTTGCGGAGCACCGCGTAGAGCGGCACCGGCTCAAACGGCGCGACCAGCCGAAAATTCTGGTCCGGCCTCAATCCGGCGACCGTTTGCATAATCAGGCCAAAAGGCTCCTGGCCCTGGCGGAGCGCCTCCCGCACATCGAGCGTCACAGTTCCATCTGTCATGCTTCCATCTTACCTTTCACCGGTTTCCGGCGCCTTGATTTAGATCAAAGGAATTTATGGATTCAAGAAGCGATCCGGAATCGCGTGCGGCTCCCGCAGTTTCCGCGGATGCCAGGGATCCCGGGATGAGGGCCAGCGTGGGTTGACCTCCGCGCGCGGGGCCGCGTTGACGCCTTCCGATGACAACGCTAATGTTTGCCAGTGCCGAAGTTCATGACAGAGACCAGCCTGGAGACGATCCCCGGGCTGCCCGAGCCGATGGCGCGCGAGCAATTTGACGCGCTCGCGCGCGAGATTCGGGTGCTCAAGAAGCAGCTTAACGCGATCATCCTCGCCCACAATTACCAGGTTCCGGAAATCCAGGACGTCGCGGATTACGTCGGCGACTCCCTCGGGCTGGCCCAGCAGGCCGCCAGGACCAGCGCGGATGTGATTGTCTTCTCGGGGGTTCATTTCATGGCGGAGACGGCCAAAATTCTGAACCCGGACAAGATCGTGGTGTTGCCGGATAGAAATGCGGGTTGCTCGCTGGAGCAAAGCTGCCCGGCGGACAAATTGGCCGAACTCCAGAAGACGAATCCGAATTTCTGGACCATCGCCTACATCAATTGCAGCGCCGCCGTGAAGGCGCTCACCGATGTGATCTGCACCAGCGGCAACGCCGTCAAAATTGTCGAGGCCGCGCCCCGCGACAAGGATATCCTGTTCATTCCGGACGAGAACCTCGGCGCGTGGGTAATGGAACAGACGGGCCGGCCGATGACGCTGTGGCGGGGCAATTGCTACGCCCATGTGGAATTTCGCCGCGACTCGCTGCTCGCCTTGCGCGCGAAATTTCCCCAGGCCAAAGTGGTGGTGCATCCGGAGTCGCTGCGGGAGGTGCGGGAACTGGCCGACTCGGTCTGCTCGACTGAAAAAATGATCGCCTTCTGCAAAAACGATCCGGCCACGCAATTCATCGTCGTCACCGAGTCGGGCATCATTCATCGGATGCGGAAGGAATGCCCCGGGAAACACTTCATCTGCGCGCCCACGCAGGATCCCATGCGCGCGCCGACCGACCCGTGCCATTGCAGCCAGTGCAAATTCATGAAGATGAACACGATTGAAAAGCTGCGGGATTGCATGGCCCGGCTTTCGCCGCGGGTGGAATTGGCGCCGGAAATCATCCAGCGCGCCCGCCTGCCCATCGAGCGCATGCTCGAAATCTCCGCGCGCTAGACGGCGCCAGGCAGACCGGCTCGGAGGAATCCGGAGGGTTCCCAGCCCTTCGCCGGGATTGAGTGAAGCGACGCCGCCGGTCCACCTTTTCACTTGCCAAGCGGGCGGCGCGGCAGGCATTTTCCCACATGGCAAGCAGCGAGACTGACACTTTCGATTCCATCTTCTACAAGCGGGCGGAGGATTTCTTTCCGAACCTCCCCCATCTGGGCCTGACCTACGACGACGTGACCCTGGCGACGCAGTATTCTGAAGTCCTGCCCCGGGAAACACAGTTGAGCGTCACGCTGGCCGATTCTCTGCAACTGAACATCCCCATCATCTCGTCCGACATGGACACCGTGACGGAGTCGCGCATGGCCATCGCCATGGCGCTCAACGGCGGGCTGGGTTTGATTCATTACAACATGCCCGAGCGCGAGCAGCTCTCGCAGGTGAGCCGGGTGAAAAACCACGTTCACGGGTTGATCCAGGAGCCCATCAAGGCGGCGCCGGACCAGCTCATCGGCGACGTCCTGGCCTTGATCGAGAAGAAGCACTTTGCCTTCAGCACGTTCCCCGTGGTCAACGCGGAAGGCCAACTGGCGGGTCTGTTGCCCGGGCATGTGGTGAAACCGCGTTACGCCGCCAAACGCGTTGCCGAGGCCATGACCCCGCGGGCTCAGGTGCAAACCATCGGCAAACGCGAGCTCGGCCGCGATCCCATCGCCAAGGCGGACCGCTTTTTCACCGATCATCCGGGCATCCACAAATTGTTGGTCGTGGACGAGCAGGATCGGTTGCACGGCCTGTTTACCTTGAGCGATGTCGAGCGGATCGACGCCGAGCGCAACGCGCAATTCAAACCGGCGCGCGACGCCAGTTTCCGGCTTCTCTGCGGCGCGGCGGTATCCGCCACCCGCAACGCCTTCGGCGAGCTTGACCGCGAGCGCATCGTGGCGCACGTCGGCTCGCTGGTGGAGCGGGGCGTGGACGCCGTCGCCGTCTCCACTGCCCACGGACACAGCAAAGCCGTGGGCGAGACCGTGCGAATGGTGCGGGACGCCTTTCCCAGCCTGGCCATCATCGCCGGCAACGTCACGTCCGCCGCCGGAGTTTCCTTTCTCGCCGCCGCGGGCGCCAACGCCGTCAAGGTGGGCCAGGGGCCGGGCTCGATTTGCACCACCCGGGTCGTCGCCGGCGTGGGCATTCCGCAACTGACGGCGCTTTACGTCGCTTCCCGCGCCGCGCGCGAGAAGAAGGTGTCGATCATCGCCGACGGCGGGATCACCAAATCCGGCGACATCGTCAAAGCCCTGACGTTGGCGGATGCCGTGATTTGCGGGGGGATTCTGGCGGGGTGCCCCGAGGCGCCGGGAGAAGTCATGGAGTTTAGCGGCAAGCTCTACAAACACTACCGGGGCATGGGCAGCCTCGCCGCCATGAAGGCCGGCTCCGCCGCCCGCTACGGGCACGCTTCCGATCCGAATCGAAAGATCGCCCCCGAGGGAGTCGAGGCGCTCAAGGAGATGACCGGTTCGGCAGACTCCGTGCTGGCCCAGCTTATTGGCGGAATCCAATCCGGAATGGGCTATCTGGGGGCTGCGGATCTCGGCCAACTCAAGGCGAAAGCCCGCTATATCCAGGTCAGCCCGGCGGGCCAGCGCGAGGCCGCTCCTCACGACGTGGTGGAGCTGAAAAAAGGCGGCGCGGCAGGTTAGACCAGAGCTCTCCGCATGGGTGATTTTTCCGAATTCCCGCTCTTTATCGGGCGTTTCCATCCGCTCCTGGCGCATCTCCCCATTGGGTTGATGCTGCTGCTGGCCGCGCTCGAGGCGCTGGGCCGCAAATCGCGCTTTGCCCACGCCCGCCAGGCTTCCGGGTTTATTCTTCTGCTGGCGACGCCCGCCTCGATGTTGGCCGCGCTGTGCGGATGGCTGCTGTCGCGCGCCGGCGGCTACGATCCCGGTCTGCTCCGCTGGCATCTGTGGAGCGGCATCGGCACCGCGGCGACCTGCGCGCTGGCGGGCTGGCTTTACTGGCGGGGCCTCGGGAAGGCCTACCGCGCCGTCCTCTTCAGCGGTTGCGCGCTGTTGCTCGCCGCCAGCCATTTCGGGGGATCATTGACGCATGGCCGGGGTTACCTGACCCGTTACGCCCCGCTGCGGTCGCGCTCGTCCCCCCTGGCCGCCGGTGATTCGGCGGAGGCTTCGTTCCTCGCGCTGGCCGCCCCCATCTTGGAACGTCACTGTGTCGCCTGCCACGGCCCGGATAAAGCAAAGGGCGGTTTGCGGCTGGACACCCTCGGGCAACTGGCCCGCGGCGGCGACAACGGCCCGGTGTTCTTTCCGGGCAATCCGCGGGAGAGCGACCTTGTGCGGCGGATGCGGCTCCCACTGGACGACGACGACCACATGCCGCCCGAAGGCAAATCCCAGCCTTTTGAAAGGGAGCTCACGGCCCTGGAACAATGGATCGCATCGATTCGCGCGCCGGCGATTATCCCCGCGCCTCCGGAGACCAACAGCGCGCCCGCGGAGATGTCCCCGCCCGCCCGGTGAGGCAGAAACGGCAGTTCACATTTGACATTGACGCTCGGTCGAAAACCTTTCAGAGTCAGCCCAGCCTATGAGTCGGATCTCGCTTTTCCTGACCTGTCACGTTTCGCTCGTCCTGGCCTTCGCTCTCCATTCCTCCGCCCAAATTCGCGACGGCGGGATCGATCCTTACAATCTCGGCAAAGGGGACTGGATTTACTTTATGAGCGACGCCACGAACCGCCTCGGCGGCAATGTGGCCAGTGTGACGAATGAAAACAGCCTGATGCTCTGGTACAAAAGCCAGGGCATCCGCTACTGCATCGTCAAAGCGGCCACCAGCGACTTTCTCTTCAACGGCGCTTACTCCTCGCCCCAGTTCAACAGCAACCTGGTGAACATCGCCCACACCAACGGAATCCTTATTTTCGGCTATAACCGATCCTACGGCTCGAATGTGGTGGGCGAGGTCGCCATCACGGATTACGTCTTCCAACAGGGCGCCGATGGCTTTGTCTGGGACGCCGAGGCGGAATGGGAAAGCAACCAGCCGTGGATCGGCACGAACGGGCCGGCCCTGGCCTGGCAATTGTGTTCAGCGGTGCGCTCGAACTGGCCCACCAAATTCCTTGCGCACGCGCCTTTCCCTATTATCAGTTACCACACCTCATTTCCCTATAAGGAATTCGGTTACTGGTCGGACACGATCATGCCGCAAATTTACCATTTCGGCGGCAGCGGCCTGAAAGGGTCCCCCAGCGCGGGGATCGAGTGGACCGACGCGAATTGGGCGGCCTGGCAAGCCTCGCTGGCCGGCCAGTCCTCGATCATCAACGGGCAGCGGATTTTTTGGACCAACGCCATTAAACCACACGCCCCCATCCAGGACGTGTACGGGCCGCGCTTTTCACCCGCCTATCCGGACGAGGACGTCATGGAGTTTATCGATTATTTGTCCGCGGATCCGAATTGCGTCACCCCGGGCGGCTACCAGGGCGTAAGCTTCTGGCGGACCGACCTGCACGGGCCGGGACAATGGGCGAACATCAAAGCGGGCTCCAGCGGACACTTCCCGGGCCGGGTGAACAACATCGTCATGGATGACGCGCGGGCCTTCGTAAGCGGCGCCTGGACCAAGGTCATGACCTTTCACAATGGCAGTTTTTACGGGGTCGGCGAGGACATCGACAGTTTCGGGACGAACTACTGGTACGCCCCGCCCGGGGTCGGGAGCAACTATGTCGATTTCGCGCCGCAAATCGTAACTCCGGGAACCTACAACGTCCTCCAGTGGCATCCCTACCGCGCCAACGCCTCGGCGGCCACGCCGTTTGTGATTTCGCACTTTAACGGCGACACCACCGTGCTCGCGAACCAAACCACCAACAGCGGTAACTGGAGTCTGCTGGGCCAGTTTTACTTCGATCCCGGCGTTCCCGCCAACGTGCGGATCAGTGATGCCTTTTCCGCACCGGGCAAAATCGCGCTCGTGGACGGCCTCAAACTGGTCTTTGTGCCGCCGATTTCCTTGCCGGGCGCGCCCATTCGCCCGAGCGCCAGCGCGCTGAGCGCCTTCCAGGTCAACCTCACCTGGACGGACACCGCCACCAACGAAACCGGATTCGTCGTCGCGATGAGCACCAATGTGCTCGGCCCCTTCACCGCGGCCTGGACCGCGCCGGCCAACACCCGCGCCCTGGTCGGTGACGGGTTGGAGCCCAATACCACGTATTTTTTCCAGGTGCGCGCCACTAATTTTCTCGGCCACTCGTCCTGGTCGAGCATCGCCAGCGCCACCACCCGGCCAGACACGTCCTTTATGGGCTGGGGTGAAAGCGGGTGGAACCAGTTAAGCGCGCCGGCCAGCGCGACCAATCTGATCGCTCTCGCCGCCGGCGGCTATCATCTGGCGGCGGTGCGGGCGGACGGCGCCGTCGTCGCCTGGGGCAACAACTCCGAGGGGCAGGCGACCGTTCCCGCCACTGCCAGCAACGCTCTGGCCGTGGCGGCGGGCGGCTATCACACGCTGGCTTTGCTGGCCAACGGCCGGGTAATCGCCTGGGGCGCCAACGACTACGGCCAATGCAATGTGCCCGCCAGCGCCACCAACGTGCTCGCGATTTCCGCTGGTCTCTGGCACAGCCTGGCTTTGCGCATGGACGGCACTCTCCTGGCCTGGGGCGATAACAGCTTTGGCCAATGCGCCATTCCGTCCGGGCTCGGCCCGGTGACGGCCTTTGCCGGCGGCGGGCGGCACACGCTCGCCGTCAAACTGGACGGCGCCGTCGCGGCCTGGGGCGACAACCTGAATGGGCAGGGTCAATTCGCGGGCCAGGCGATTGTCCCCGCGGGTTTGCAGCAGGTGATCGCCGTGGCGGGCGGCGGCTCGCACAGCCTGGCGCTGCGCCGCGACGGCACCGTCGTGGCCTGGGGCGATAATTCGCAAGGGCAGTGCCAGATTCCGGCGGGGTTGTCCGGGGTCGCGCAGATCAGCGCGGGCGCCGCGCATTCGCTCGCTTTGAAAGCGGATGGCTCCCTGGCCGCGTGGGGGGCGAACGGTTACGGACAATGCTCCGCGCCAGCCGCGACCAACGCCCTCGTGAGCGCCGGAAGCCAGTTCTCCGCGGCGCTGGCGGCCGCCCGGTTACCCGCGCCGAAGCTGTTACTCCACCGTTTCCAGAGCCACGAGTTGTGGTTCTTGACACAGACCTACCCTCGAAACCGGTACGCGCTGGAATACACCCCGGCGCTGGGCGCGCCCTGGACGGTGGTCTCGACCAATTCCGGCACCGGAGGGCTGCTGCTTTGGCGGGACACCGCCGCCGGCCCGGTCCGCCTGTATCGCTTGCGCCAGTATTGAGCGGTCCGGAGTTTCGTCAGGGACTCGTCTTCAGCGAGTCAAGGGACGGAGGGGCCGTCTCAGAAAGCCGCTGCCGTGATCTGTGCCCAGGCCGCCCTCCCGATTCTGTCCGAGCTCTGCGGCCATGGCAACGCCAGCGGCCGGGCGGCCCCCATGCGTTTCCTGTTGGACGCAAATATGCCCCGGTCGGGGCGGGAGGCGTTCAGCGGCTTGGTCACGTGTCCGTGACGTTAGCCTGGATGGAACCAAGCTTCATTTCGGCGCGAAGCTCTCCGCGTGGTTGGGGTTGCCGACCCCGTTATACACCGCTCGTTTCGGGTAGGGAAAGAGGGGCCGCGTCATCACCGTCTCGCCCCGCTCGCGCCTGGCGGCGATAAGGCGATCAGGCGGCCTGCCTTCCTCCACCCAGTCCACCATCACGGCCAGCCAGTCCACCTCCGCCGCTCCGGGCCCGCCGCCGCAATGAAAACAGCCGGGGATCAGGAACAGACGGCAAAACTCGGCGGCGGCGGGATCAAGGGCGAGCACCCGGCCATAGTAGTCCTCGGTGGTCCGGGCCGGAAGCGCCGGGTCGGCCCAACCGTGCCAGAGGATGAGCTTGCCCCGCCGAGCCTTGAAGGCTGACAGGTCGGGATTGGTGGCGTTGAGGAAGGAGGCGGCCAGGCGCGTATCCCTGGCAAAGTGCTCGAAGTCGTATTTGGAATAATCCCAATCGGGATCATTGAAGACCAGATACTTGAAGATTTGTGTGCCGTAGGCAAAGGTCAGGCTCGGGACGCGATCTTTGCGCAGGAGCCCGGGCACAGGGCCCGTCAACCAGAGGATCCATTGATCCGGGTCGCATTCGACGCCGCGCGGATAACCGGGAGCAATGGGGCCAGCGGTGTTCCGCGCGCCCGTGTAGATGATCTCGATCGCCTGCCGTTGGGCCGCTGAAAGGCCCGCCACCTTCCCCAAATCGAAGCGCACCGCCGAGGGATCCTGGATCACTCCGTCTTTCAATCCGTCTTGAGCGTCGCCCTGATCGAGAATGGCGGCCTGAAGCTTCTGGAGGGCCTCCCGGGTGAGCACCGGCGTATCGAGGTGGCCCGGATCGGGGTAAAGCTCTCGCGCGATCGTCACCATTGTGGCCGCCAGACCTGTCCAGTCAAACGCCGGCGCGCCGGCCACGATGCCATCAAAGTCCTTTGGATAACGCTGCGCTTCCATCATGGCCTGCCCGCCGCCCCGCGAGCAGCCCACGAAATACGAATGCTTCGCTGGCTGGCCGTAATAGGTGCGAATCAGCGCCTTGGCCACTTCCGCGGTCCGATGCACCGCCAAAAAGCCAAAATTCACCTGCGCCTCGAGATTGGTCAGCGCCCAACCGGCCAGGTAGCCCGGCTGCCATTGGTGTCCAGTGTCGGTGCCCGCCGTCGCGTAGCCCCGCTGAACAGAATCGCGCGCGGCGTTCTGCACGGTGCCGACGAAGCCCCCGCCGCCGCCCATGACAAACCGCCCGTTCCAATTCTCGGGCAACAGCAACTCAAACTTGATATGACCGCCAATGTTCCCTTTGACTTCGACATGGCGGCCCCCTCCGCGCGGCGGCGAGGCCCACGCTGCGGATTCCAGCGTCACCTCGGGCAGAAGCACGCGCCGGAACTCGTCCAGCTCCAGTGGCTGGGGCGATTCGCCGGCCGCGCGCCCCAGGCTGCCCAACCACAGCAGGCAGACAAAGAAAACACCCGGCCAAAGGCTCCGGGTCAGCCGTGGTGGAACAATCTGGAAGTGGGCTGAACTCACACTGGAGGGGAGCATTGCCCTGGCCGGGTTTGCCGGCAAGCTTGAAAGCGCGAAACGCGCGGTGCCCGCCCGCCACGGACGAGTCAACCGAACCCGGAGGGTTCG
>JBDHQH010000020.1:0-38894 GCA_039806935.1 Verrucomicrobiota bacterium | reverse complement strand
CTTCGCTGTTTTCAGTGGAATTAGAACTGGGGTAGGCGGAGTTTGCCGGCAACGAAATAGAGCATGGTGATGAGGTGACCAACCAGAAGTCCGGTGTGAGTGCCCTGGGCCTGCAGAGGGTCCTCGGATTGGGCAGCTATCACACGGCGTGGAATTGGTTGCACAAGCTTCGGCGAGCTATGGTTCGGCCGGCTCGGGACCGTCTTAGCGGGGCGTCGAGATCGATGAGATCTTCATCGGAGGCGAACGTCCCGGGAAGCGCGGACGTGGGGCAGGCGGTAAAGCACTCGTGGTGCTGGCCGTGCAGGAAGCGGAAAAGGGCATCGGTCGAATCCGCATGCGCCGCGTCGCAGATGCCGCTGGCGAGAGCCTGGAGCCAGCGGTTTGGGAAATGGTCGAGCCCGGCACCCTCGTGCGGACGGGCGGATGGCGTGGGTAAAACGGGCTGGCCGCACTGGGCTACCAGCATACGGTCGTTCGCAAGGATCCGGACTTGGGCGACAACCTGCTGCCGCTGGCGAACCGAGTGGCCTCCTTGCTTAAGCGCTGGCTGCTGGGGACACATCAAGGAGCGGTGCAGCACTCACACTTGCAGTTCACCACGTTGATTCGGGCGCGGACGCCGCGTGCGGGCTGCCCGGAGCACGGGGTCAAGACGATGCAGGTTCCGTGGGCGGCACCGAAGGGGCGCTTCAACTTCTCCAATTGCCGCGACTCCGATCGCCAAGCCCGCACGGGCGAAATTCTGCGTTCAGGGATTCGCCTTGGGCGAGTCAAGGGACGGGGAGGCTGGCGCGGGGTTTGCGGGCTCTGGCCCGGCACCCGGTTCAAGGGCGCGGGGAGCGGGGCGCACCCCTTCGGCTTTGGGCGAGCGGAGCGGTTCATTGGCGGGCGGAGCGCCTCGCGAAGGGGCGGCGCTCTGCTTGAACGCGGAACGGAACAGCCAATGGCGCTTCAAACCCTGGATGAACTGGTCGGCATGGATGATGGCGTCGGACACCGCTGTGACGAGGTTGGTGTTGGCCTGGACCTGGGCGTTCAGATTTCCGGTGATGCCGGCCAGATGGTCCAGCGATCGCTCGAGATTTTTGGCCATTGCCGCCAGGTTGGTGTTGGCGGCGGCAAGCGCGCTTTGGGCGCTCTCGAGGGTCCCGGCCAGATGGGAATTGAGATTGGTTGGCAGGAGCCATTCGCCCAACGCCCCCGGTTGATCCAGGCGCGCGGTTGCGGCGCTGAGATTGCTCACGGCCGGGCGGACTTCGAGGGCGAGATGGTTGAGATTCGAGGTCAGATTGGCGCCGTGGTTTAGCGCTGCGCCGAGTTGGTTGGTCAGGCTGAGAATTTTCGGCAGCGCTTGTTCCACCTGGGCGACCAGGTGCTCGAGCCGTTCGGTCACCGCCGGGGATTCGTCCGATAGCAGCCAATAGGGTTTGCTCTCGGCGGTCCAGGCGGCGTAGCGGCCCTCTTTATCCTGCCAGACGCCGGTAATTTTTTTGCGTTTCTCCCGCAGGTTCATCAGCCAGATCTCCGCATGGCCGGCGGCCTCGATGGCGGAGAGATTGGTGAGGGTTTGGAAGGGCCGGGCCAGCAGGCCGGCGCTGTGGGGATCAAGAATCTCCTCGGCGAACGCCCATTGAGCTGGCGACAGGTCGCGCGCCTGGGCAGGAGCAAAGCGCGCGAGCGGGTGAAAGACGTAGGTGGGATAGCCGCCGGTGCCTTTGGTGACCTCCAGGGCGCGCTTGCCCAGCAGATCGGCGGTGGCGACTTTGGCGCGGGAACCCTCGGTCCACAAATAGCCGTAGTACGGCTCCTTGATCACGAACTCGAGGTACATGTTGTATTGAAAGTCCTCCGGCGGCATGGGCTGAATTTCGGTGATCGAGCCCACGTCCAGCCCCATCAGCTTGACCGGATCTCCGACATTCAAACCCTCGGCGCTGGCCGCGAAGGTGAAATACCGGGCCTTGGTTTTGAACCACCCTTTGCGCTCGGCGGTGTTATAAGCATAGTACACGAAGCCAAAACCCAGCGCGCCCACGGCGAGGATGACAAACCAGCCGACGGCGCGTTCCATGCGGCTGAGCCGGGTGCGAAGCTGTGGGGTCAGATCCTGCAAGGCCATGGTTGGTGCTTTCGGTGATTTTTTGGGGCGCTGGCGGCGCGCGTTTTGTCGGGTGATAATTGCAAAGAAAATTTCCGCGTCAATCCCGGGCCGGGGCCCCCAGCAGCAGTTCCCGCCACAATTCCGCGCCGGCGGTTTCGACCTGCCGCCAGGCGCCCAGCACGGCGAATCGCCCCTGGCGCAGGGTGGCGAATTGCCGCGCCCGGCCTTGCCAGGGGCGAAAATCCGCGCCGGTGACCACGAGCGTGATGGGCGGCAGGCCGGGAATCTTCCCGGTCGTCAGGCGCTCCAGAAAGTTCAGCCACCAAGCGGTGTGGCGCAGATCCAGGCCGGCCAGCGGGCTGTCGATGAGCAGGATTTCCGGCCGGAGCATCAGCGCCCGGCCCAGGCCCGCGCGTTTTTGCCAGTTTCTTCCGATGGCGGACGGCGCGGATTGCGCCCAGGGCTGCAGCTCCATCAATTCGATCATGGCCTGCACCTGGTCTCCACAGGCGGGGGCCGAAAGGTCCAGATGATACCGGACCGGCAAAGCGAGATTTTCCCAAATGGTCAAATGATTTAATAATTGGCCGCTGTCGAAGACCAACCCGAGGCGCAAGCGCTGCCGCAGCCGGGCCTCGTCGAAAATCGGCATCGGCTCGCCGAAGAGCTTGTATTGGCCCGCCGCCGGCGCCATCAAACCGGCGGTCATCAGCATGAAATCCGTCTTGCCGCCGCCCTGCAAAGCGGCGATCACCCAGTAATCGCCCGCCTGCACCGCCCAATCGATCCCCTCGGCGACGATGCGGGCCGGGTCGGAGAGGGCGCTGACCGCCACGCCGCTCATCGCGATCACTGGTTCGGGGTTGGCGTTCGAGCCGCTCGCGCTCACACGGAGAGATAGATGAGGATGAACAGCGCGTCGATGAGCATGATGAGGACTACGCTTTGCGCGATCGCGCGCACCGTGGCCCGCGAGACTTCGTCCAGCCGGATTGGCTGGGCCAGCCCGTGGTACGAGGTCACCACGGCGATGATAAATCCAAAGGCGCAGGTTTTGATGGCGAGCAGCGCAAAATCAAGCCAACGCAAGGAGGCGGCAAGCTGGGCGAAGTAGGCGGCGGGGCGCAAGGGCACATCTTGCAGAAAGGCCCAGAGATACCCGCTCGCCAAAGCCCCGATGATCAAGTACACCGTCAGGGAAAACACCGCCACCGCCAGTCCCGCCACCCGCGGCACGACGAGATAATGCACCGGATCGATGCCGAGCGCCTCCAGCGCCTCGACTTCGCCCAGAGCGCGGGCGGTGCCCAGTTCGATGACGTTCGCGGAGCCCACCCGCGCGAGCACGAGCAACCCGGCCAGGAGCGGCCCCAACTCCCGCACCACCACGATCACCATGATCGATCCGAGGTAGCCGATGGCCCCGACCCGGGTCAGCCAGGAAACGGCCTGCCCGATCACCAGCAGGCCCAGCGCCGCCGAAATGAATAAAAACATCGGCAGCAGCCGCACTCCGGCCCGGCCGATTTCATGCGCGCAAGCCGGCCAGATGAGCCGCGGAGCCACCCGAAATTTGGTGACCATCACGCCCAAAGTGATCAGCAAAAACGCCCCTAAACCCTGGATGGTCAGAAGGAAACGCAGCAGCTTGCGCCCGAGCAAATGCGCCAGCCGCGGCGGCAAGGGTCCTCGCAGCAGCACTCGTCTTAACCCGGGCGTCTCCAGGACGTTGACCTTCCCTTCGCTCACTCGAAGAACCGTACCCGCCGCGCCGGCCGTTGACAACCACGTTCGTTTGCCACACGCTCGCGGGGTCCATGAACGGATTTTTCTCCAGGCAATGACTCCCTCGATCCGCTTCCTGGGGTGGCATGAACCGCTGGCGCGGCTCGTCGCCGACGCGCTGTGGCTGGATCGGGAATTCCTCTATCGCAGACTGGTGATCTTTCCGACGCAGGAAGCCGGTCGAAGGGTCCGGGAATTATTACTCGACCGGGGGTTGCGAGAAGGGCTTGCCGGTCTCCTTGGCCCGCGATTGGGCACTCCCGAGGCCTTCCTGCGGCCTCCCGCCGCCTTGCCGGATGTGTTGCGCTGGGCTGGCTGGATCCGGGTGCTGGGCCAGGTTTCCAACGCGGAGGTTCAGACGCTCTTTCCCCAGGGTATTTCCGGGCGGGACGAGCGATGGCGGCTTGGGCTGGCCCGGCAACTGGAGCAAGCCCGGGAATTGCTGGCCTCGGTGGATCAGGGGTTTGCGGAGGTCGCGGAGCGTTGGCCCGACGAGCAGGAGCGCTGGCGCGAATTAGCCGCGCTGGAGGGCAGGGTGATCGAGCAATGGCGGCGTTGGGGCGCGGCCGATCCGGTGCATGCCAAGCGGGAGGCCGCGAACCGGCCCGTGATGCCAGCGGGAGTGGACGAAATTCTGATTGTGGGAGTGCCGGATCCGACTCCGCTGGCGGTGGAGGCGTGGCGCCGGCTGGCGGCTGGCGGAGCTCGAATTTCCATCTGGGTGGGAGCGCCCGAAGAGTATCGCTCCCGCTTTGATGAGTGGGGCAGGCCGGATCCGGCTTTCTGGACCGATCGTTCCCGGCACGCCGTGCCGGCGCCATCCCGGACTCTGGTGGCCGCCGACGCCCAGGGATTGGCGGAATGCGCGGTGCAAGCCTGCGCGGGCCGGAGCAACCTGGAAGTGGCCTTGGGTCTGTGCGATCCGGCCTTCGGGCCGGCTGTGGAGCGGCGGTTTCGCCAGGCGGGCTGGACGGTGTACGATCCGGAAACATCCGCCCAACCGAGGGAAGGCTGGCCGGAGTTGCTGGAGGGGTTGGCCGCCATGCTGGAAGCCCCGGAGAGCTACGCGGCCCTGGCCCGGTTGGCTCGGCATCCGGCGCTCTGGGAGCGCTGGCTGGAGACCGGCGCGCGCGGCGCGTTCGAGGCGCTGGATCGCTGGGAGTTACAGCATCGCCCGGGTGACGCGCGGGAGGCGATCCAGAGATTGCGCGACGCCTCGGAGGTCTCGCTCAGCCGTCTGGGGGCCTATCTCGGTGGCGTGTTTTCCCGCGTGCTCCAGTGCGCGCAGCTCAATGTGTGCCGGGAGCAATTATTCGCCTGGTCATCCGCCGCCCCCGAGTTTCAGGCGTTGTTGCGGCGCGAATTCGCCGGCTGGGAGAAATTGGCCGCTGCCGATGTCGGCGCGCCGGAGCGCCTGCGGTGGCTGGCGCTTTCTGCCTCCGCGCTTCCCCGTCCGCCGGAGGCGCCGGGTGCGCTCCCCTTGCAGGGCTGGCTCGAGCTGGCCTTTGATCCCGCCCCTTATCTGGTGTTGGCCGCGCTCCACGAGGGCAAAGTGCCCGAGGCACCGAGCGCCGATCCGCTGATCGGCGAAGCGGCGCGCGAGCAACTGCGCCTGCGCGACCGGCGTGGCCGCCTGGCCCGCGAGATCTTTCTCCAGACCTCCCTGGTCGAGGCCCGGCGAGGGCGGGGCGGGGTGACGGTGATCACCGCCCAGACCGATCCGCGCGGCGATTCGTGCAGGCCTTCCCGCGTACTCCTGCACGCCCCCGCCGCGGACCTCCCCGCCCGAGTGCTGACCCTGGTCAAAGATCATCCCGATGCTCCGCTGGCCGCCACCCCGGCCCGCCAACGCCAGGCTTGGCTCTGGTCGGTCCCGCCGGAGGCGCCCCGCAACCGCGAGTGGGGGCACCTCAGCCCCTCCCGCCTGCGGGCTTACTTGGAATGCCCCGCCCGCTTCTATTTCCGCCAGGTGTTAAAGTGCGAGGAGTTCGAGCCCGCCGGGGAGGCGCTGGATGGCCGGGCCTTCGGAGATCTGCTCCACCAGGTGTTTGAAAGCTGGGGGAAAGATCCAGCCGCGCGCGAATTGGCGGAGGCCGCCGCCCTGCGCCGCTGCTGGCTCGAACTCCTGGACCAGACCGTCGAGCGGCGCTTTGGCCGGCGGCTGCCGCCCCTGCTCCGGCTGCAAGTGCTGTCGGCGCGCGAGCGGTTGGGCGCCCTGGCCGCGCATCAAGCCCGGGAATACGCCGACGGCTGGCGGGTGCTTCGGTCGGAGGAAGTCTCCGAGGGCGCGCTGCGACTCGGCGGCCTGCCGCTGCATTTGCGCGTGGATCGGATCGATCGCCATGAGGGGACGGGAGAAGTCCGCGTGATCGATTACAAAACCGCCCAGAAGGGCGAGGATCCGAAAAAGCTGCATTTGAGAACCTATAATCCCGACCTTTGTCCTCCGCCGCTCGGCCCCTTCCCGTTCAGCGGCAAGAAGGAATGCTGCTGGACTGATCTCCAATTGCCGTTGTATTCGCGGGTCGTGCAGCAGGTGCTGGATTTGGCAGCCCCGCCGCGCGTGTTTTACGCGCTGCTGCCTCCCGTCGTGAGCGACATCGGATTCGTGGAATTCAAGGAGCTGCCCGATTTGTTGCCCAACGCGATGGTTTGGGCGGAGGAGGCCGCGCGGCGGATTGTGGCCGGTGTTTTCTGGCCGCCTGCGCCGCAGGTGAGATACGACTTGTTTGCCGCGATTGCCCCGGATGGCTTGCGGCAGGCCCTGCACCCCGACTGGGCCGAATTCCTCAAAGGAACCGCGGTATGAGCATCCCCCTCCGGCACACGTTGATTCGCGCCTCGGCGGGCTCGGGCAAGACGCACCAACTCGCCAATCGTTATCTCGCCCTGCTGCTGTTGCAGGCCCTGAACGGGAAAGTCGCGCCCGAAAGAATCGTGGCGATCACCTTTACGCGGAAAGGCGCGGGGGAATTTGCGGATCGCATCCTGAGCCGCCTGGCCGGGGCGGCGGAGAACGCCGAAAAACTGGAACGCCTCCGCGGAGATTTGTCCGCGCTTCTGCATGGTGATCCCCAACGCGGGATGACCGGCCTGGCCCCCGGGGCGCCGGTGGGGATCGACGCGGCGGCATTGCAAACCATCCTGGCGGCGGTGATTGATAATTTCGACCGCCTGGCGCTCGGAACCATTGACAGCTTCATGGCGCGCTCGGCCCAGACGCTTGCCTTTGAACTGGGACTGGCCGGCTTTGAGATTCTCGACGAGCCGTCCGCGAAGGCGCGCCAAACCGAGTTGCTCACCCGGACCTTCGAGGAGGCGGCCGAGCGGGATCTGCAGGCCTTTTATCAAACGCTCAAGCGCGCCACGCTCAAGTCCGCTTCCGACGCCCGCTGGGACGCCGGAGGATTCGTGACCCGATATCACCCGTTGACGCTGGCGATCCGGGATCCCGAGGGCTGGGGGGGCGGCCAATTCTGGGTCTCCTCCCCCGGCCAGCCAGATCCGGATTGGCAGGCCCGGGCGCGGGAGCTCTCGGATCGGGTGGCGGTCCAGGATTTCGGCATCAAAACCCTCGCGTCCTCGCTGGCCAAGACCCTGCTTTGGCTGGCCCGGCGGGTGCCGGGCGCGGCTGGTAAATGCGCCTCGTGGCTGGAGGCCGGCGGCCAGCTCCAGCGGGCCTGGCCGCAATGGCCGAAGGGCGACTGGGTATTTCAATATCAACGCGGCGTGCGAACCGTGCCGCGGACCTTCGCCCAGCCGCTGGGGGAAATTTTGCGGGATTGGCTTGCCGCCGAGCGTGGCGCCATCTCGGAAAAAACCGGCGCCATCCACCAGATTGTGGCGGATTACGAAGCGCTGTACGATCGTCTCGCCCGGCGGCAGGGCCGACTGCGCTTCGCCGATCTTCCCGTGCTGCTCTCCGAAGCGGGCGCCGGGGCGAACGCGCTCCGGACCCTGGGTTTCCGCTGGTTTCAGAAGTTTGATCACTGGCTGCTGGACGAATTCCAGGACACCAGCCGGGCGCAATGGGAGGTGTTGCATGACTGGCTGGACGAGGCGCTGCAAGCGGAGGACCAATCCGTCTTTGTCGTCGGCGATCCCAAACAGTCCATTTTCGGCTGGCGCGGGGGCGAGCCCCGGCTCTTTGACGAGTTAAACACCGGCTATCCCGGACGCTTCGACCTCGAGAGCCTGGCTCAGTCCTGGCGCTCCCGTCCGGCGGTGCTGGCGCTCGTAAATCAAGTCTGCGACGCGGGCTTGAATCCCGCGCTGCGGGATCCGCAACTCTTCGCCGCCGCGGCGCGCGAGCAATGGGTTTACCAGACCCATGAACCGGCGATCGCCGACCCGTCGCGCCCAGGCTACGCCGCCGTGCTGTTCGCGGCGGAATCCCCGGCCAACAGCGCGGACGACGAAGGGGGCGAACCGGGAGACGACGAAGGCGCCGACGCGGATTCCGGCCACCGGCTGGCGGCCCAGGCGCGGATGATCAAAGCGGCGCTCGAGGACGGGCGACCAGTCGAGCGCGGCCTGAGCTGCGCGATTCTCGTTCGGACCAATGCCCACGCCCAGGCTCTCGCGCAATGGCTCCGCGCTCACGACACGCCCGGGGTGATGGTCGAAGGCGACGTCACGCTGGCGGAGCAATCGCCGCTTGTGGCCGCCATCCTCGATGCGCTCCGCTGGCTGCGCGCCCCGGCCCATACCCTCGGTTTTCACCACCTCCGGTGCTCGCCGCTTTGGCCGGCTCTGGCCAGAGGAATTACCGCCGAGGAAGCCAAAGCCCTTCCCGGGACCATCTGGCGACGCTGGCGGTTGCGGATCGCCGAACTGGGAGCCGCCGAGACCACGCGAGAATGGTGCGGACGATTGCTCGAGGCAAACCCCGATGATTATCTCCAGTATTGCGCTCGCGAAGTCTGCCAATTCGCTCAGGCGACCGGTTCCGGCGTCACGCTGACCGATTGGATCGCCCGGCTCGAAGGTTTGACCGTGCGCGAGAACGCCGGCGCGGGATTCGTTCATATTTTGACCATCCATCGCGCCAAAGGTCTGGGCTACGACTGGGTTTTCCTGCCCGGCCTGGATTTCGGCACCGCGGCCGGCGACTCGCTCCTGCTGCGGCGCGACGCGCGAGGCCTGCCGGTCGGCTGCCTGCTCAGTCCCCCGGCCTGGCTGCGAGCCTGGGTGCCCGAATTGGCGGATTTGCGGGCGGCCGCTGACGCCGAGGAGGATCTGGAGGCGCTCTGCGTGCTTTACGTGGCGCTCACCCGGGCAAAGGAGGCATGCTTCGTCATCCTCAATAAGCATAAACCGCGAGGGGCTTCGAAAATGCGTGACTGGCTGATTCACGGAGTGTCCGGCGCGGGCGGCCCGTCTTTCGCCGGCCAGCCGCCGCCGTTTGGCGCCGGCGAATTGCTCTGGGAGTCCGGCGACCGGGAAACCTTGCGGCACCCGCCCGAGAGCGCGGCCGCGGCTCCGACGATCACCCCCGATCCGGCGCTGCGGCTTCGGCCTCCGCAGCCTCGACTGGAGCGCCGCCGCGCCTCCGAACCCGAGAGGGCTGGGCGCGCGCCGGGAGCGCCGCCCGCCGCCGTCTCCGACGCCCAGGATTTCGGCGCCGAAGTGCATGCGATTTTTGAGCAAATCGAATGGTGGCATCCCGAGTTGCGGCTGGAGGGCGCTTCCGAGGCGGTGGCGGTGGTGCGGGACTGCTTGCGCAACCCGTCCGCGCTCGAGCTTTTCACCCGGCAATCTCCCCGCGACGAAGCGCTCCGTGAAATGCCGCTGGAACTCCGCCAGCAAAACACCTGGTGGAGCGGCATCGCCGACCGGCTAGTCCTGCGCCGCGACGCCGGAGGCGGAATCCGGCGCGTGTGCCTGGTGGATTTCAAGACCGATGCGGTGAAAGACGCCGGCATCCTCCGGAAACGTTACCAGGCCCAGCTCGGCATCTATCGGCAAGCGATTCAACTCGCGTTTCAACTGGAACCCTCGAGCATCGAGACGATTCTTTTGAGCACCACTCTGAAGGAATGCGTGCCGCTCTGAGGTCGTCCCCGCCCGCCTTCCGCCTTGCCTGTCCGGCCGTGTTTCGCACAATCATCGGGGTGTTCGATCCGGTCAGATTCATCCTGTGCGCGGCGCTGCTTCTGGCGGCGGGTTGCGCCACCACGCCTCCCCGGCCGGTCGCCGATTGGGAAGATCCGGATGAGAAGGGGCGCGTCCCGCCCGTCCAGGCAAGCGTTCCGGAGCAACCCTGGCAACCCGCCTCCGAAGATTTCGCAGCGCCACCCGCCCGGGGTTTGGCGGCATTGGATCGTTGGTGCGCCGGGCAGGGCCTGGCATTGCCGAGGGCGATCGCCAATTCACCAGTCCCGGCCTGGTCTCTCGAATCGGCCCGGGGCGCCCTGATTTTGCGGCAGGGCAGCCTGAGCGCCCGCTGGGAAGGCGTGGATGTGCGCCTCGGTTTCCCTCCCCAGGAAATCAACCGGCGGCCCTTTCTGGACGGGCTGGACATCCAGAAGGTGTTGCATCCACTTCTCCTGGCCCCTCCCCCATCGGCGCTCAGTCAGCCGCCCCTGCTGGTGCTTGATCCCGGGCACGGCGGCGGCAACCTGGGCGCGCGGAGCATCGCCGACGGACGCCTGGAAAAGGAGTTTACTCTGGACTGGGCCCGCCGCTTGCGGGCGATTCTCTCCGCGCGCGGCTGGCGGGTGCTCTTGACCCGCGCCCACGACACAGATCTGGCGCTCTCGAACCGCGTTGCCTTCGCCGACCAACACCAGGCGGACCTGTTTATCAGCCTGCATTTCAACTCCGCCGGCGGCGACCGCTCGCAGGCCGGCCTGGAAACCTACTATCTGACCCCGGCGGGCGCGCCCTCGAGCCTGACCCGCGGCTCTGAGGATGACATTTCCACGCGGTTTCCCAACAATGCATTTGATTCCCAGAATTTCACGCTGGCGCTGCGCGCGCATCAGGCTTTGCTCGCGCTCCAGGCCAGCCCCGATCGCGGCGTGCGGCGCGCGCGCTTCCCGGGCGTCCTCCGCAATCAGCGCCGCCCGGCCATTCTGATCGAGGGCGGCTATCTCTCCAACCCCGACGAGGCCCGCCGCATCGGCGATCCGGCCTTTCGCCAAAGACTGGCCGAAGCCCTCGCCGACGCCCTCGCCCCGCCGCCCCAAACCGAATCATGACCCTGCCTTTCCCGCCTTCCCATTCCGCCGCGGACCGTCCCGTGCTGATTACCGGCGGCGCCGGCTTCATCGGCTCGCACCTGGCCGAGCGCCTGCTTCGGGAGGGGCGGCGCGTAATCGTGCTTGATGACTTGTCCACCGGCAGCCGAAGCAATCTCACGGCCATCGCGCGGCACCCCCAATTCAGCTTTATCGAGGCCCGCCTCTCGGCCTACAACCAGCTCCCCGAGCTCGTCGCCCAATGCCAGCGGGTGTATCATCTCGCCGCCGCGGTGGGCGTGGATCTGGTGGTGAGCCAGCCCATTCGTGTTCTGGAAACCAATCTCCACGAAACGGAGGTGCTGCTGGAGGCGTCTGCTCCTTCCCGAACCCCCATGCTCATCACCTCGACCTCCGAGGTGTACGGCAAAAGCCGCGAGCCAGCTTTCTCCGAGGATGACGACCTGTTGATCGGCCCCCCGCACCAGTCCCGCTGGAGTTACGCCTGCTCCAAGCTGATGGACGAATTTCTGGCGCTGGCTTATCACCGGGAAAAGGATCTTCCGGTAACCATCGTTCGTTTGTTTAACACCGTCGGCCCGCGCCAGACCGGCCGCTATGGAATGGTCCTGCCGCGTTTCATCGCCGCCGCCCGGGCTGGACAGCCGTTGCGCGTGTTCGGGGATGGCTTGCAGACCCGCTGCTTCTGTTATGTCGCGGATGCGGTGGAGGCCCTCGTCCGGCTGCAGCGCGCTCCCGGGGCGGCCGGACGCATCTTCAACGTCGGCGGCACCGAGGAGATCTCGATTCGCGATCTGGCGGGCCGCGTCATCGCGCTGCTCAACTCCAAATCCACCATCGAGTTTATCCCCTACAGCGAGGCCTACGCGCCCGGCTTTGATGACATGCGCCGCCGCCGCCCGGTCATTGGCCGGCTCCTCCAAACCACCGGCTTTCAGCCCGACACCCGGCTGGATGAAATCATCCGCCGAACCGCGGCCGCGGCGGATGACGCCCACGGCAACGGCTGACGATTTCGATGCCGGCTCTCCGAAGCACGAAGGCGGCCGTTGCAAAGGTGCCCAGTGCCACCGTCGGGTCACCGCGCTCCAAGCGCCACAGCGTATCCCGAGGGGATCTCCCGCCTGGTTTTCGTCTCGGCCAAATTCCTGTCTGGCGAGGCCGCCTTAGCCGTCCCGCTTGGTTCGCTCCGCCTCGAGCGCGAGCCAGGCTGCGCCGTGGAGGCCGGCGAGGCCGCCCAATTGGGAGGCGCAGAGTTTCATCTGTCGAATGGCGATGGGCTGAGCCCAAGCAGCCGCCGCGGCGTAAATGCGCGGCAGAAATTTTTTGGCGGGACCAAAGATACCGCCGCCCAGGACGATTTTCTCCGGGTTGAACAGACTGGTGAGGTTGGCCACTGCCATGCCCCAGAATTGGATGGCTTCCTCGATCACCTGGCGGGCGGCGGGATCCGCGTTCGCGGCGGCGAACACGTCGCGCGCGGTGTTCAATCTTTCGGGCGCAAGAGACCGGGCCACTTTGCCCAGGCCTTCGCCCGAGGCGTGGTATTCAAAGCAGCCGCAGGCGTCGTATTCCGGGCGGTAGGGCCGGTCGAGGGCCATCCAGCCGATCGCCCCGGCAATGTCAGCGGCGCCGCGCAACACCCGGCCATCGATCAAAATGCCCGCGCCGATGCCGGTGCCGACCGCCAGGAAAATTGCATTACGGCAGCCGCGGGTGACGCCACGCCAGCATTCGCCGAGGATGTAGCAGGCGCGATCGCTTTCGACCTGGACGGGGATGCTTTGGCCCAGCAGCTTTTGGAGCCGGCGCTGGAGGGGATAGTTCTCCCAGCCGGGGATATTCGGCGCCCAGACCGTGCTCTGGCGCCGCCGGCTGATGCCGGGGACGGAGATGGCCAGGGCGGTGATTTTTATTTTCCGTTGGCGGGCCGCCGCGAGCAGCCGGGTGGTTTGTTCCTCGATCAGAACGCCCACCTCATTGCCTTTTCGTCCCTCGAGCTGGGTCGCGGCGGCGGAACCGATCAATCCGCGGCGTGAGGCGAGGGCGCCGGCGAGTTTGGTGCCGCCGAGATCAAGGGCAATCACAGCCATGCCCTCCACGCTAAGGGAGCGTGGCTCGGGAGCAATCCTTTTTACGCGGTCCGAAATCCTCGGGTGGCTCACAATTTACCATGATCAACCGCCCAAAATACCAAGCGCGCTTGTGCCGGAACCCCTACACTGGGCCGCGATGCAACTCAGGAGACGTATGATGAAAAGAAACCGCAGTTTTGGCTGGAGCCGCTGGGCGGTCTCTTGTCTGGGCGCGGGCTGGTTATTGTTCGCGGTCCCGGCGAGCCTCGCGGCCGACGCGCCCGGGGCGGGCCTGCGGCTGCCGTTCACGGAGGAGTTCGGCGCCGGGGAACCCGGGTGGACGAAGCACGCGAGCGAAGGCAGTTGGATTCGATTCGAGGGCGGGCGGCTGGAGGTGCGCGCCCGCTCCGCGGGCCAGGCGCGGTTGGAAAGGCCCTTCGGTGTGGATTTGGCGCGCGTTTCCGCGGAGTTCTCGAGCGACGGCGCGCCCGTGGCATTTTTCCTCAAATGGGACGAGGCGAATTTCATCCAGGTCGGGGTAAACTATCCGCTGCCGGGGCGGTTGTGCGTCCGCGAGGTGTTGGGCACCTACGCGCGCGATTATGATCTGGGCCCGGCGCCGGAGGACAAAGCGGCTCAGATCGCCCTGGAGCTGGCCGCGGACTGCCTCCGGTATGAGGTGAGCTGGGACGGGAAGGAGTTTCGTCGCGCGCGGCTGGGCGCGCGCCCGGAGCGGTTTGCGGGGCCTCCTCGCTGGCTTGTTTTAGGCCAGGAGTGCGCGGGCAAACTGTTTCATCCGCCCAGCCCCTGGGTGCCCCGGCCGGCTGCGAAAGCATTGGGAGAGGGGCGGCTCGGCGGATTGCGGGTGATGGAGTTGAGCGCCGAGCGCCGGGCGGCGTCGGCGGCGGAGCGCGGCGAATTGGCGCGCGCGGGGCGGGATCTTTTTGGCGAGGCGGAGCTGGCCCGGGCGGAAGATCCGTCGTTTGACTCGGTGTGCCGCTATTACCCGGCGCTGCGCTGGCCGCGCGAGGTGATCGGAGTCAAGGATCACCCGCAAAAGATCGGGGTGGCGGTGGACGGCACGCTGCAGTTCACCGCGCGCATCGCGGTGCCTGACCAGCCGTCCGGTTATTTTGTGATCGATGGCCATCGGTTTGGATCTTTCGCCTGCGCGAAGAAGCTTTATCGGGGCTGGCAGCCGGTGGTGGTGGCCACGGAGCGCCAGGGTGAGCTGGAGTATGAGCAGACAGTTTTTGGGTATAGCGCTCGGTTTTCGCCGGAGGAGCCGTTGGCGGCGTACGTGCAGTTGCGGATTCTCAATCTCGGAGAGATCGAGCGCACCGCCACGGTTGCATTCAAGGCGGCGCCGGGACAGACCAACTTGCTGGCGCCCTGGCGGCTGACTTTGCCGTCCCGCGCCTCGGCCGTGATTCATTTGCGGGCGCCGTACGCAGTCCTTGAGCAAACGACCGTCGAAGTCACGGAGCGGGAGTTTGCGGGAAAGCTGGAGGAAACCGCAGGGTATTGGGAGCGGCTCGTCACCCCGGGGAGCCGGTTTGAGATCCCGGAGGCCCGGGTTCAGGATGCCTACCGGGCGTGGATCGCCTACAACTTTCTCAACGTGGCCAAGCGGGGCGAGGTGTTTCACGTTTGCGACGGCGCGGGGTTTTACGACCGGGTCTATGGCTACAGCGCGGCATTGTACAACAACGCGCTGGATTTGCTCGGCTATCCGGAGCTGGCGACGACCTACGGCGATTCCCTGCTCACCTTCATGCAGACGAACGGGCTGCTGGCGATCAATTTCGGCGATACCGACACCGGCGCGGCCTTGTGGTCGATGAGCGAGCATTACTGGCTCACCCGCGACGCGGCCTGGCTGCGTCGGGCGGCGCCGCAAATGCTGAAAATGTGCGGTTGGATCATGGATCAGCGCCAGGCGGCGCTGGCCAGGACGAATGAACCGGCGCTGACCCGGGGTTTGATCCGCTATCGGCCCTACGCTGATCTGCTGCATCCGGCGGCGGACTATTTCTCGAACGGCTACCTGTGCCGGGGTTTGGGGGCGGCGGCGGCGGTGTTTGAGGAGATCGGCATGAGCACCGAGGCGGCGCGGCTGCGGAGCGAGAGCGAGGCCTACGCGCGGGACATCGCCCGCTCGATGGACGCGGCGGTGTTCCACGACGGCGGCATGGACCTGTTGCCGGCGATCCCCGACACCCGCGAGCTGTGGAAGGAGTCCAACGGGAGCGCGAATGGTTATTATGGGATTATTGTGCCGTGCGCGTTGGAGGCGGGAATTCCCGCATGGGACGACCCCAAGGCGCAGCTCTACGTGAACGCGCTGGAGCAGCGGGGCGGATTGACGGTGGGGGTGTGCCAGTTTCACAACCTGGTGGACCACGCCTACACCTACGGCTATTGGATGAACCGTTTGCAGCACGATCAGGTGAAGCCGGCCATTCTCGGACTCTACGCCTCGATGGCGTACGGGATGTCGCGCGAGACGTATGCGGCGGTGGAATGCACCGCGATCCGGAGCGGGGAGAATTACTGGACTCTGCCGCATACCTACTCCAACACGCAACAATTGCGTCTGCTGCGCAACCTGCTGGTCCGGGAGGATGGCCGGCGGCTGTGGCTGGCGCAGGCCGCGCCGCAGCTCTGGCTGGCGCCCGGCAAACGTCTGGCGGTTCACGATGCGCCCACCCGGTTCGGACCGGTCAGCTACAGCCTCGACGCCGCGGCGGACGGTTCCATTCGTGTCCGGCTTGCGCCTCCGGGCCGCGAGGCGCCCGAGGAGATCTGGCTGCGCCTTCGGCGGCCGGGCCAGCCGCGGCTGGCGGGTATGACGCCGGCGGACGGCGCGCGGGTGCGGGTGGAGGGGGATGTGCTGCGGATTTCCCAGACGCGGGGACCCTTGGAGTTGCGGGTGGAGTTCTAGTGGCCGGGCAGCTCCGTGCAATGCTCCGGGCAAAGCCCCCCGGGACGCCTGATGTCGGAATTGATTCGAGGGCGATCGTGGAAGCTTAATCCACCAGTTCCTTCTCGATTTGTTCGAGGGTCTTCCCTTTGGTTTCGGGCAGTTTGCGGTGGATGAACCAAAAACCGGCGGCGCAAATTCCCGCGTAAAGCCAGAACGTCCCCGCCGGGCTGAGTCGGGCGTTCAGAATCGGAAAGGTGTAGGTCAGCAGGAAACAGGCAATCCAGAGGGCGGAAACCGCGACGGACATCGCCGCGCCGCGGATGCGGTTCGGGAAGATTTCGGAAATCACCACCCAGGTAACCGGGGCGAGCGACATGGCGTAGCAACCGATGGCCGCCAGAACGAGCGCCAGCATGGGCCACCCCTGGACGTGCTGGTGGTAGCCGAAGCCGAGCGCGACATAAATCAACGCCAGACCGGCGGAACCCAGCAGCATCAATCGGCGCCGTCCGCCGCGGTCCACCACCCCCAGCGCCACCAGCGTAAAGGCCAGGTTTACCGATCCCGTCCAGGCAATATTCTTGAGCACGCTCGAGATGTCGTAGCCAGCCGCGTGAAAGATCTCCTCCGCGTAATTGAAGATGACGTTGATGCCGCACCATTGCTGGAATACGGCCAGCACCACCCCCAGCACCAGCACTTTGCGCATCCGCGGTCGGAGCAACTCGGAAAAACGCGCGCGCTCGGCGGCTTCGCCCGCCAGCGTGGATTGGATTTCCGTCAACGCGGCGGTGGCGTAGCGTTCGCCGCCGATTTTCGAGAGAATGCGTCCGGCGAGTTTCCGCTGACCGTTTTTGGCGAGCCAGCGCGGGCTTTCCGGGACGAAGAACATGCCGGCCAGAAACAAGAGCGCCGGCGCGGCGGTCAGGCCAAACATCCAGCGCCAGCCCTGCTGACCGAACCAGGAATTGCGGATGTAATCGTCCGAGGCGCCCTCGGGCAAATGGCGCACCAGAAACCAATTGATGGATTGGGCCAGCAAAATGCCGATGACAATGGTGAGTTGATTGATTGAGACCAGTTTGCCGCGCATTTGGGCGGGGGCGACTTCCGCAATGTAGAGCGGTGACAGGTTGGAGGCGAGGCCGATAGCCACGCCGCCCATCATGCGCCAGGCGATGAACAGGCTGAAGTTGTGCGCCAGCGCGTTACCAAGAGACGTGACGGCGAACAGAAAGGCCGCGACCAGGAGCAGCCGCTTGCGCCCAAAGCGGTCGCTCAAGGCGCCGGCCAGCAGCGCGCCCGCCAGGCAGCCCAGCAGGGCGCAACTGTTCGCCCAGCCGATTTGCGCCTCGCTGGTGAGCGCGAAATAACGCTGGAAGAACGGCTTCGCGCCGCCAATCACTACCCAGTCCCAGCCGAACAGCAGCCCACCCATGGCGGCCACCAGGGAGATCAGCCATACATAGCCGCGCCGATAGCTGGCTTGCAAGTTGTCGTTCGTGGGTTGGGAAGTGGTGATCATGGCGAGGGCGCGGGTTAGAGCCGGGCAGTGGTCCGGGCGGGGATCCGTGGGGGTCGCAATTTGGTCCGCCGCGGGGTTTTCGGAGTTGTGGCGGGAGCCGCCGCGGGGTTGAGTTGAGCGATCAAATCCGCCGCCATTGGATGGTTGGGGTCGCGCTCGAGCACTCTCGTCAGCAGCCGGCGCCCCGCGGCGCGGTCGTCCAACCCGAGCCGCGCTTGCGCTTGCAGGAACAGCGCCGTCGTCTCCTGCCGAGACTGCAGGTCATCCTCGAAGAGGAGCATGGTCGGCAAGGAGGTGGCGAAGTAGTCGATTTTGGCCTGGCTTCGCTGAAGCGTCTGCGCGTAGGCCAACAGTTCACGGAAGAGTTTTTTCGCTTGGGCGGCTTGACCGAGTTTTTCCAATGACTTGGCGGAATAGTAAGTCAGCTCGCTGTAGGCGCGCACGCTCATTTCCTGAAAATCACCTTTGAAGTTGGCGGCGGCGAGCCAGTGGCGGCGAGCGGCGGTAGTGTCCCCGGCGGCGGAGCAGGCGCAGCCGAGCCAGTAATGAATATCGCTCTGATTGGCCAGGAGGTGGGCGGCTTCGCCCAGATTTTGCGGCGTGGACAAAGCGGCCTGGAAATGGGCGATGGCTGCGGCGTGGCCCTTGGAGGAGTTCATTTCCGCCCGGCCCAGGGCCAGCCGGGCGCGTGTCCATTGGCCGAGCGGGCCGCCTTCACCACCTTCCCAGGGTTGGAAATGACGGCGGCTCAGCAATTCGAGTGCCTGCTCCGCCTGGCCCGTTTGATTGTACAGCGCGCAAAGCTCGAGGCTGAGGTCATCCCGCCGGGCGACCAACCCGGGATGCTTCTCCAATTCGCGCAACCTGTCCGCCGGTCGGGCGCCCAGCCGCTTCCCAAGCTGGTCGCGCTCGTAGAGCAACCGGGCGTCGTTTGGGTTGGCTCGAAAGGCCCGTTCGTAAGCGGCGCGCGCCTTGCCGGGCTGTTTGCGGATGTTGAAGTAACCAATCCCGAGATTGCGCCAGGCGACGGAGAAGGCGGGATCGAGCTTCACGCTATTTTCCCAGAACCGGATAGCTTCCTCGTGCCGGCGGCGGTCATACAGCAGATTTCCCAAATAATATGGCGCCCGGGCGTCGCGCGGATTTGCCTGGATCGCGGCTTCGAGAATCGCGATTTCCTCGAGTCGGGCCGGGAAGCAATAATCCGGCGGGAGGGCGGCCGCTTGTCTGAAGCGCTCGCGGGCCGCGTCCGGCTCGCCGCGCTTTTGTTCCAGCCAGCCCGATGTGTAGTGAACCATGGGCAAAGCGCCCCAGTTTTGGTTCAGGAGTTCGCCGTTGTCATCGCTCGCGGGCGCGCCGGCTAGCACTTGAATGGCTTCGTGGAACAAGCCCGCGCGGGCGTGGTCATGTGCGAGGTCCAGGCGGGTTTGCCAATCGCCGCCCGGGTTTTCGCCGGCCAGCAGGCGCGCCCAACTGTCCAGCGGGTCCAGTTGCCGCGTGGCCGCCAGATTCGCCTCGGCCTCCGACGAGCGGCCCAGCTTGCGCAGCGCGATGACTCTCAAATTGCGCGCGCGGAGATTATCGGTGTCGAGGCGCAGCGCGCGGTCGAGATGATCGAGCGCAAGGCTCCATTGGCCCCGGCCGGCGTCGATTTCGGCCAGCGCGTGATACGCCGCTCCGGCCCAGGCCTGATTCCAGGCCGATTTGTACAAGGCATCGTAGGCCTCGGCATCGCGTCCGAGATGCCGCAGGCACAGGCCCAGGCAATAGAGCGGTTCGCCGTCGTAGGGATTGCCGTTCCGGCGGGTCAGGCGCTCGATGGCCTTGCGAAAAAGCACCTCGGCCGCGGCCAATTCGCCGCGTTTGAAATGCCACCGGCCCAGGGCAAGATTGCAGCGCGCGTCCAGTGGATCGCGCCGCAAAGCCTCGCGCCAATAAAGCGAGGGGCAGCGCGTGGCGTGGCGATATTGCTCCAGGTGCAATCCGGTGACGTAAAGCTCGTCGGCGCTCGAGATGGAGGCCGGCGCGGGCGGCTCGCTGGCTGGCGGGGGGACCGCTTTTTGAATGGCTGGCTGGGGTTGAAACGAAATGATTTCCTTCCCCGTCGCGTCCGTGACGCGGAAGACCAGCTCCGTTTCCGCCAAATCGCGCGGGATTTTGACTTCCTGGACCCAGGGCCGGCCGGGGGCCAGATCGATCTCGGTCGTGAGGATCGGTTTTGCCTGGGCGGTGATCACCAGCCTGGCGCCGGGGAGCGCGCGAGTCACGGCCACGCCGGCCCGCAAGCGGCGATCGGCTCCACGCAGGGCGCCGTCCACTACCTGCAGCGAGAGGGCAGCGTCCCAATTGGCCTGGCGGGCCACGCCGATTTGCTGAATCGGATACCAGTACTGGCTCCAGGTCTTGGTTTCGCCGGGTTGCAGGAAGCTGAAATCGGGTTGATTGTCTGTATAAACACCGGCCATCAGCTCGATGTAAGGGCGATGCTCGCCCCGCGCGTCCGCATCGGTCAGGTTACGATCCCAGGCGTAGCCGAAGGGATGATTGCCCCAGGTCCACTGCTTTTTTCCGGGCGAGATATGGTGATTGGCGACGTGGACAATCCCGGCTTGCGCCTGATGATCATAGCCGCCGAAGAAATCGGCCTGGCTGCCCATGCACATATAGGAGGTGGGCACCGGGATGTTCGCGTAGAACGACAAGTCATTCGGCGCGTAGGCGAGCGCCGGGTTAAAGGCCGGCTGGCCGTCGGCGGAAGCGCAATGCGGGGGAACGTATCGCGGCGGCACCTCGCCTGGCGGAATGCCGCTGCGCTCGCGCGCACCGTAGTTCACGCCGTAGTAGAAACCTTTGGCCAGGGGGAACTCGCTGGTCGAGCGGCGCGCGTGGTCGGCCACATAATAGACATCAGTCGGGAAGAAACTTTGGTAAGCCTCATGCACCCGCGTGGCCACATTGGCCCACCAGTGAAACGTCTGCACATACGGCGTGCGATTGTAGGCGCGGACTTTGACCTCCAGACAGGCGCGGCCCGGGCGCAGGCAGATTCCATGCATGCCCTTGAGGCGGTTCATTGGCTCGTGATCGCCGCACCAGACGGTCACCGAGCCGTCCGCGCGCTTCTCGATCTCAAAGTCCACCGGCAGAAAGGTGGCTGGCCGGTGGTGTTGCGGCCAGTTGAACTCAATGCCGCCGGAGATCCAGGGTCCGGCCAGTCCCACCAGCGCCGGCTTGATCACGGTCGGTTTATAGACCAGATCGTAGCCGTTCGTCTTGTCCCGCAGAGAGTGGATGCGCCCGCCGATTTCCGGCAACACGACCGCTTGGAGGAATTCGTTTTCGATGCGAATGGCTTTCCATTTCCGGTCCACCGGCTGTTCCGCGATGCGATCCGTGAAAGGCAGCGGATACACCCGGCCGCTGCTCCCCTGATAAACCCGCTTTTCCAGAAACATGGGGTTCCGCTCGGGCGCGCCCGGCAGATAGGTGGGCAGGATCAGTTCGGTGATCGTGACTTGGACGGCGGGGGAAGTGTCGCGGCGGGAGGCGCCGGTTTCGCGGCGGCGGGGATTTTGGTTCTTTCGCTTCATTATTCTGGATCCGGAGGGAAGCCCGGTGCGGGTTCCCGGGAGACAGCATGCCGGGCAGAGGGGGTTCCGGCAATTGACAGATTTAGCAATCTTATTGTCGAATTTTACACTCGGCGCGGTAGGCCGCGGGCGTTTGCCCGAACCGCTGCTGGAACACCCGGCACAAGTGCGAGGCGGAGCCGAAACCGGCGCCGGCGGCGACGTGTTCCAGATTGAGATCAGTGCGGGCCAGCAACCAGCGGGCGCGGTCCATCCGTCGGCGTTGGATTTCGGCGCGGATGGTGGTTTTCAGCCAGCGGCGGAAGCGCTGCTCGAGGTCCGTGCGGGAGCGGCCGACGTGGCCCAGCACATCCTTTACGGCGATGCCCTGATTGATGTTATCCCGGATGAAGCGCACGGCTTTCACCATCGTGGGATCCTCGATGGGCACCGCGTCGGTCGAGGCGCGCTCCACGATTCGCGCGGGCGGGATTTGCGTGATGCCAGGCGGGGGGGCTTCCCCATTCATCCATCGGTCGAGCAATCCCGCCGCCCGGTAGCCGATCCGCTCGGTGTCGGGTTCGATGCTCGTCAGCGGCGGATCGCAGAGGTTGCAAAGCACGTCATCGTTGTCCACGCCCATGATGGCGGCGCTTTCCGGCACGGGAAGGTTGCGTTCGCGGCAGACATTCAACAGTTGTTGCGCGCGGATGTCGTTGCAGGCAAAGATCGCCAGGGGCCGCGGCTGGGCCTCGATCCAGTCGGCCAGGGCCGCCTCGGCGCTCAATCCGTGCTGCTCCATCGCCTGGATGTGATCCGGCCAATTTATGGGAGTGGAGGAAAACACCCGCACCCGCTGGCCGTGGCCGGCCATTTCCTTGAGGAACGCCGCTTCGCGGCGGTCTGAAAATGGGATGCCGCGATAGCCGCAATAAGCAAAATGCCGGAAGCCAGCCCGCAGGAAAAAGTCCGCCGCCAACCGGGCCACCGCCTCCGCGTCGGTGTCAAATCCCGGAATGTCCGGAAAGGAAATCGTGCCCAGCACATCGACCACGGGGCATTTCAGGCGCAACAAGGCTCGGGCGGCGCGCCGATTCTCGATGCGGGCGATGACGCCGTCGCCGCGCCAATCCTTCAGCCAATCGGGAATCCCGCTGTGCAGTTGGCGCTCCTGCGTGTAAAGCGACCACGGTCCATGGACGTGGGCATATTGCGCCACGCCGCGCAGCACCCCGCGTCCGTAATGGCGGGAGCTCTCGACCAGCAGGGCAACTCGCGGCGGACGCCTGCTCATCCGGCTAGCTCCCCGCCGGAGGCGCGGGCGGGGGCTGGTGCTCGCGAGCGCCGGCGGGAACGGTGGGACGAGGACGGGGCAGTTGCTCCGGGGGCACGACCTGGCAGCGCCGGGCCCAGGCGTCATAGAGAGCGGCCATTTCTTTGACCCGGTCCGGATGGCGCTTCGCGAGATTGCTCCGCTCGGTGCGGTCAGCCTCGACATTATAAAGTGCCCAGGGATGGCGATGTTGCGCCACGAGCTTCCACTTCCCGAGCCGGACTGCGCGATTGCCTTCGTGCTCCCAAAAAATGGGTTTGGTTCTAGGCTCTGCGCGCCCCTCGAAAGCCGGCGTCAGGCTCTGGCCCTCCAAGGGGTGAATCGGTTGGCCGTTGTGCGTGGCGGGATGCCGCGCTCCAGCCACCTCGACGAACGTGGCCATAATGTCAGTGACGTGGCCAACGTGGCGCGAGAGGGCGCCCGCATTCCTGATTTTGTCCGGCCAGCAGGCAATGAAAGGACTGGCGATGCCGCCCTCGTGAGTGAAATGTTTGTAGAGCAGGAACGGAGTGTCGCTGACATTGGCCCAAG
Source organism: Verrucomicrobiota bacterium (assembly GCA_039806935.1). Lineage (GTDB taxonomy): Bacteria > Verrucomicrobiota > Verrucomicrobiia > Limisphaerales > UBA8199 > JBDHQH01. Next base: position 15,844 of record JBDHQH010000020.1, on the reverse strand, counting down.
GCACCCCATAACTCTGCCAAACCTCCTCGGGTCCGGCGAGAACGGAATGATCGTGATTGCCCACTCGGATGGGGAGGCCGGCCCGGGTTCGGCTGGGAATGTCGTACCATTCCGGCTGCACCACTTCGGCGCAGGCGCCGTTATCGGAGAAGAAGATCACCAGCGTATTTCGCTCGATGCCGCTGGCCGCGAGCTGGCGGACGATGCGTCCGATGCCTTCATCCATTTTCTCGACCATGGCGGCGTAGGTGGCCATGCGGTTCGCCTCCCAAGCCTGGTCTTTCACCTCGGCCCACGGCACTACCCGCGGATCGCGCGGGGACAGCGGCCACGTTTTGTCGATGATGCCCAGATCAAGCTGGCGCTGGTAGCGGTTGGAGCGGATGACCTCCCAGCCGGCCAGATAGCGCTCCCGGTACTTGGCGATGACGGGCTCGGGCGCCTGCAACGGCCAGTGAGGCGCGGTATAGGAGACGAACAGGAAAAAGGGCCGGTCCTTGCCGGCGTGTTTAGCGATCTGCGCCACGGCATGATCGCTGATGGCGTCCGTGTAGTAGAAGTCCTTTTTGTCAGGCCGGATGGGGGTGTTCCCGCTGGTGAGGGAGAAGGGATCGTAGTAGCTGTTGACGCCGTGGATGGTGCCATAATACTCCTCGAACCCACGCTGGAGCGGCCAGCCGTCCTGGTTTTCCCAGAACGGCTCGTCCGACTCGTAGTTAAGCTGGGCTTTGCCGTTGAAATGGATATGGCTTACATGCCATTTGCCGACCATCAGAGCGCGATAATCCGCCCGGCGCAGCTCTTCGGCGATCGTGAGGCAATTGCGGTTGAGCTCGCCGCGGTAACCCGGCAGGCCGCGATCCTCCATCATGTTGCCGATCCCGGCCTGTTGCGGATACACCCCGGTGAGCAGGGCCGCCCGCGTGGGGCAGCAGCGCGGAGTTGTGTAAAACTGGGTCAGGCGCAGGCCGCGCGAGGCGAGTTGATCGAGGTTGGGCGTCGAGATCTCCGAGCCGAAACAGCCGAGATCGGAATACCCCAAATCATCGGCGGCGATCAGCACCAGATTCGGGCGGGGCGCCGCGGCTTGAGCGGCGGTGAGACCAGCGAGGATGACGGCCAGGCCCAGCCCCAACCATCCCTGAGGGAACATTGCTTTCATTTCGCGCCCCCAGTTTAAGCCGCCGACGTCCCGCGGACAATCATCCAAAGCGATGACCCGGGCCGCGCCAGCGCCAATTCATGAAAGGTTGCGGATGCTTGGCCGCGAAGTGGTTGCGAGCCGAGTGGCCTGACGGCGGTGGGCTTCGGCCAACAGCGCTTGAAAGGCATTGGTGGCGGCTCAATAAACGTCGCGGCCAGACGCAACACCTGCGAACCCAGGTTGGGCACCGCCCCGGGGGGCAAGAGAAAGCGGCGGTTGTTGGTGATCAAACCGAGGCGCCGGCGGCGCTGCTTTTATTTCGAGTTCAGCAAATCAACCGCCTGCACGCCTCTACGGATCGCCCCTGACATGGATTGGGTAGTCTTTTCGCAACCACGGGGAGCCCTGGTTCGGACGGCTGCGGCGGGAGGCCGAGGTTGCCTGGTGGCGGGCGCGAATCACCTGGCGAGACCGGGGGCACAAAAGTATCGGAAGAGGCCACCAAAGGAGATGTAATTTTTGGCTGGGCGGCGTAATCTCGGGGCCGTCATGGGCAAAGAGTTCAGCACCACGCCGCGAGCGACGCCTCGCGTGGAGACAAAATACCGGCGCATTGTGACGCCTCTGCCGCATCCGGATTCCCTGCCCGTTTTGGAGACGTTGCGGCGGCTGGAGCCGCAATCGATGCGGGGCCAGCCGCCGATCGTGTGGGAGCGGGCTGAGGATATCCTTGTGTATGACCGGCACGGCAACCACTGGCTGGACTGGTCCAGCGGCGTGCTGGTGACGAACGCGGGCCACGGGGCGCCGGAGATCCGGCGGGCGATTGTTGACCAGGTCAACAGCGGTTTGTTGCACAATTATTGTTTCCCCAGCGAGGAGCGGGCGGCGCTTGTGCAATGCCTGGCCAGCGCGGCGCCGGCGGGATTGGAGAAGGTCTTTTTGCTGACCACCGGGTCGGAGAGCACGGAATGCGCGCTGAAGCTGGCGCGGGCCCATGGTTTGAAAATCGGGGGACCCAAAAAGATCGGGCTGGTCGGATTTGACCGCGCCTTCCACGGCCGCACGCTGGGCGCGCAACAGGCCGGCGGCATTCCCGGGCAGAAGTCGTGGATCGTGAACCTCGATCCGGCGATCCTCACCGCGCCATTTCCGGACGGGTACTGGCAGGAGGACACGCGTTTTGAAACGCTGCTGGAGGCGATTGACCAGGCGGGGTTTGCCCCGGGCCAGATCGCGGGGGTGATGATGGAGACGTACCAAGGTGTAGGCCCGGATTTCGCCCCGGTGGAATACGTCCGCCAACTCGCGGACTGGTGCCGGAAACACGGGGTGGTGCTGATCTTTGACGAGGTGCAGGCCGGATTCGGCCGCACCGGAAAATTCTGGGGATTCGAGCATTACGGCGTGACGCCGGATTTGATTTGCTGCGGCAAAGGCATTAGCAGCTCGCTGCCGCTTTCGGCGGTGCTGGGCCGCGCAGAGGTGATGGATCTGTTTCCTCCGGGCGCCATGACGAGCACGCACACGGGCAATCCGGTCTGCTGCGCGGCGGCGCGGGCGAGCGTCGAAAAGATCCGGACCGGACGGCTGACGGAGAATGCGGCGGCCCTTGGGCCGGTGTTGCTGGCCGGACTGCGGCGAATCCAAAGCCGCCACCCGGCGGTGGTGGGGCGCGTTGCCGCGACGGGGTTGGTCGGGGGCGCGCAGATGACGCGGCCGGGCCGGCGGGAGCCGGATCCGGAGCTGGCGCATGAGATTGTCGAAAGGTGTTTTCGAAAGGGCCTGCTGTTGTTTGCGCCGGTGGGCGCCTGGGGGCAGACGGTGAAGATCGCGCCGCCGCTTACGATCCCGCGCGAGGCGCTGGAAGAGGGCCTGGGGGTGCTGGAGGAGGCGGTGGAGGAGGCGGTGGCCGCAGCCCCGCGGGAGGTTCCTGCGCCATGAAGATCAAAGGTCTTCGCTGGTACATCGCCGCGCTGCTATGCCTGGCCTCGGCGCTGAATTATCTGGACCGGCAGACCCTTTCCTATTTGATCGGCACGATCAAGGAACAATTGCACCTGGACAATGCCAGTTACGGGGCGATCAATGCCTGGTTTCTGGCCAGTTACGGGGTCATGTACGCGGTCAGCGGACGCGTTATCGATTACATCGGCACGCGGCGCGGGTTTGTGCTGTTCGTGTCGGGATGGTCCATCGCCAACATGCTGCATGTGCTGGCGGGAACGGTGGGGCAATTCTCGTTCTTCCGCTTTTTGCTGGGGGTGTTCGAGCCGGGCAGCTTCACCGGCGGCGTGCGGGCGGTGGGTGAATGGTTCCCTATGCGCGACCGCGCGCTGGCCATCGGAATCTTTAATGCCGGCACGGCGGTTGGCTCAGTGGCGGCAGCGCCCATTGTCAGCATCATTGCCATGCATTGGGGATGGAAGGCGGCTTTTTTGGTCACGGGCGCGCTGGGCTTTGTCTGGCTGGTACCGTGGTTGTTGTTCTTCCGGCAACCCAAGGATCACCCCTGCCTGACCGCAAAGGAACGCGCGTTGATTCTGGCGGATCAGGCCGGCCCGGAACAACACGTTCGGCCGGCGCGTCTCCTCAGCCTGCTCCGAATGCGCGAGACCTGGGGGTGTGTGCTGGTGCGCGCGCTGACCGATCCAGTCAGTTATTTTCTGCTGTTTTGGATCCCGCTCTATTTCCAAAAGGAGTACCATTTCAATTTGAAGGACATTGGAATGTTCCTCTGGATTCCGCCCGCCGCGCTGGCCCTGGGCAGCGTGGCCAGCGGCGTCATCCCGCGCACCCTGATCGGCCTGGGCTTCGAGTTGGACCGGGCGCGGAAGGGCACGATGGTGGCGATGACCGCCCTGCTGCTGGTCTGCCTGGCCGCGGTGACCCGGGTTTCGAATCCGAACGTGGCGCTGTGCCTGGTCGCCGGCATGACGTTTTGTCACGGTGGCTGGAGCAATATCACACTGCCGGCGGAGGTTTTTCCGCGCAATGCCATCGCGACGGTCACCGGTCTGGGCGGCGCGCTGGGCTCGTGGGCGGGCGCGCTGGCGATGATTTTCACCGGCCGGGTGGTGGATCAGTACGGCTTTGTTCCGATCTTCATCGCCTGCGGCGTGCTCTACCCGGTGGCGCTCGGGCTGGTGTTTGGTTTGATCGGGAAACTGGGAGTTGTCCGAAAGGTTGCCTGACATGTCCTCCTGCTCGTCCACCGCCGCCGCGATCCGCCGCCTGACGCGCGCGCGCGGCTTTCAACAACAACTGGCCGACCTGCTGATCGAGTTGTGCGCCATTGACACGACTCCGAACCCGGACGTCGCGGTGATGCGCGCGGCCGAGGGTCGGTGTTTTACGATCCTGGAGCGCGAGCTGGCGCGCCTGAGCTTTCCAGGCGCGCGCGCGGAACGCCGCCCCATCAACCCCGCCATCGAACGGCATCGTTTTTACTCGCTGCCGCATTTCACGCGCACCGCGCGGCGGCCGAGCGGACTTTCGGCCGAGGAGACTTACGCCGGGCGGTCCAATCTCGTGTACCTCGCGCCGGGGCAGGGGACGGGGCGGGGGAAATCGATCGCGCTCAACGCACATGTGGACGTGGTGGCCCCGTACTTCCCGCCGCGCCGGGAAGGCGGGCGTATTTTCAGCCGCGGCGCCTGCGATGACAAAGGCTCGGTGGTGATGATGATCGGGGCGTTGCGGGCGCTGGCCGGGGTGTTGCCCGGGCTGGGCGGGCAATTGCGGCGCAATCTGCTGCTGATGCTGGTGGTGGAGGAAGAGACCGGCGGCAACGGCTCGCTTTCGCTGGCGATCGACCGCGAGCTGAAGCGGCACTACGATTCGGTGCTGGTGGGCGAATGCACCGGGCTGAAGCTGCACCCCGCCAACCGGGGCGCGGTTTGGTACCGCGCCGAAATCGCGCTGCCCGGCGCGCCGTTGCTCGAGGTGGCGGCTGCGGTGATCGCGGAGTTGGAGAAGGAGGGGGCGGCCATCCGCGCCGAGAGCCGGCACGCCCTGTTTCCGGCCCGGCCGGTGCAGACTTGCCATGGCATGATTGGAGCCTACGGCGAACATCCCAGCCGCATTTGCGGCGAGGTCGAGTTCGAACTCATCTTCTCCAAAGCGTCCGGCCAGCGCGCGCAACTGCTCGTGCGTGATTGCCTCGAGGCGGCGCTGGCGGAATATACCGGGATTTATGGCGATAAAACCCGCGTCAACGATGCGCAGACCGGCCGACCGCTGGTGGCGCGTCATTATGATTTGAAATGCAGCGGACGCCGGGCGCGCGTGACTGTGCATGGGGCCACCGGCCACATGGGCGCGATTCGCGAGCGGGACGGAGCCATCACCAAAATGGCGTTCCTGGTCAACCAACTGGCGCGCTCGCGGGCGCGGCTGGAAATGGCGGCCGGTGGACCAGTCCGTTTGGATCTGGCCAAGCCCGTCGGGGATTCTCTGGTTTTGGAGGGCGGGCAGGGCTTTTTGCCCACTCACGAAATCGAGGAAATCATGAGCCGCCTGCAAGGAGCGGCGGCGCGCGGCGCGCGAAATTTTTTACAGCCGGCCGGGCGCCTGGCGTCCGCCGAAGACGCGGTGCGGGTCACCTTCGGCAAGCTGCATAACGCCGCCTTTGAGGGAGACGCGGATTCCTCCTCGATGCGCCACGCGCTGGCCGCGGCGAAGGCCGCCGGCCTGCCTGACCAACAGCCGGTGCTCGGCTGGACGGTCTCGTGCGACGCGCGGCTCTTCGCGACCGAGCATCCCGGGATGGACGTGCTTACGTTCGGTCCCGGCGAGCTGGCGCACGCCCATTCGGATCAGGAGCAGATCGTGGTTCGGGACCTGGCCCGGGCCGCCGAGTTTCTGGCCTTGTTCCTCCTGCGGCAGACCGGCTCATTCAAATGAACGAATTGTGAAAACGAAACTTCGCCTGGGCATCATCGGCGCCGGCTCGGTCGTGCGCGAGATTTACCAACACCTGTACTTTCGCAGCGCTTACTCGCCCCTGCTCGAGATTTGCGCCGTTGCCGATCCCAGCCAGGCGGGTCGCGACTGGTTCGGCGAGGCGGCGGGGCTGCCGCCGGAGCGGCGATTTGCGGACAGCGCGGCCATGCTGGCGGGGGTGGAGCTGGACGCGGTGCAAATCAACACCCCGGACCACCTGCATTGCGCCCCGGCGTTGGCGGCCTTGCGCGCGGGCCTGGACGTGGTGGTACCCAAGCCGGCCGCGGCGACTTTGCGGGACGCCCACGCGATGATCCAGGCGGCGCGGCAGGCGGGACGCCTGTTGGGGGTGGATTTCCACAAACGCGAGGATCCGCGCGTCAAGGAGGCGGCCGCCCGGTTCCAGAGCGGGCGCTACGGGACGTTCCAGACGGGCGTCTTTTACATGCTCGACAAGCTGAGTGTGGCGGATCCGAACCATTCCCCGCGATTCTTCGCCTCGCCGGATTTCGCGGAGAAGAACACGCCCGCCTCCTTCCTGACGGTTCACATGGCCGACGTGTTGATGACCATCCTGAAGCTGGCCCCGCGGCGCGTGCGGGCGCGGGGCTACGCCCAGAAATTGCCGTCGTTAAAACCGCTCCCGGTGCGCGGCTATGATCTCGTGGACACCGAGATCGTCTTCCAGAACGGGGGTGTGGCGCATGTGATCTCCGGCTGGGCGCTGCCCAACACCGCCTGGGCCACCACCGTTCAATCCGGCCGTCTGATCTGCTCGGACGGTTTGCTCGATTTGGCGCTCGACATGCCCGGCCTGCGGGAAATTCATCCCGAGGGCCTCACCGAGGTCAATCCCTTGTTCAAAAATTTCGAGCCCGACGGAACCGTGAGCGGCTACGGGATGACCAGCCCGGGCCGGCTGTACCAGCAGATACTTGCCCGCCGCAACCAGCAACTGACTGCGGAGCAATTCGCCGCGGCCTCGTCCCCGCACGCCAACGGGTTTCACACCACCGCCGTGCTCGAGGCGGCGGAGCAGAGTCTCGCGGAGGGCGAGCCCCAGGGAGACGGGGTTACGCTGGGGGCCAGCATCGATCTCCAGGCGTTGGTGGCGGAGCGGTTGGGCCCCGGGAGCGCGCGCGAATACGGCTACGCTTGAGGCCGCGCATGCGTCTGCTCTGGCTCATTTGTCTGGCCCTGGCCGCGCCGCGGGCCGAGGCGTTGCCGGATCTGCAGCGGCCGCCGACGCCGCCCCTGACTAATGCCGCCACCCTGGCTCCGCTGCTCGAAGGGGCCGACGGGCGGCGCATCACCCAGCGGGCGGATTGGGCGAAGCGGCGGGAGGAATTGCGCCGCCTTTGGACCGATGTTCTCGGCCCCTTTCCTCAGGCCAAAGCGCCGTTGAATCCCGAGTTTTTGGAGCGCGAGGAGCTGCCCGGGTTCAGCCGGCAAAGGGTGGCCTATCAAATCGAGGAGGGGGTGCGGATGGATGCCATGCTGCTGATCCCCGCCAACCCGCCGGCGAAACTTCCGGGCCTCGTGCTCTTTCACCCCACCTACTCGAACCATTTCGCGCGCGCCGTCGGAATCGAGGGTGCGGAACCGGAGCGCGCGCAGGCGGTGCAACTCGTCCAGCGGGGCTATCTGGTGCTGGCGCCGCGTTGCTTTATCTACTCCGAACTGCCGGACGGATGGCGGCAGCCGGGCGAGGTGATTTACGCCGCCAACACCCGTTACCTGCGCCAGCGGCATCCGGACTGGCGCGGCCTGACCCGCATGACCTGGGATGGCATTCGGGCGCTGGATTTCCTCGAGCGCCTGCCGGGAGTGGACTCGCGCCGGCTCGGAGTTTTTGGCCATTCGCTGGGCGCCAAAGAGGCGCTCTACGTGGCGGCCTTTGATGAGCGGGTGCGCTGCGCGGTGTTCAGCGAGGGCGGCATTGGCCTGCGGTTCAGCAATTGGCAGGACGTTTGGTATCTGGGACCGGACATCGACCGGCCCGGTTTTGCGCGCGAGCACCACGAATTATTGGGGATGATTGCACCGCGGCCGTTTCTGTTGCTCGCGGGCGGTTCGGCGGATGGCGACGCGAGTTGGGCTTTCATCCAGGCCGCGCTGCCGGTTTACGAACTGCTCGGGGCGCCGCGCCATCTGGGCTGGCTCCATCATCACCTCGGTCATCGCTACGGCGGCATCGCCCGGGAGGCGGCCGAGGAATTCCTGGATGGCTGCCTCAAGCCGTAGGCGCGGGGAGATTATGCGGGGCTGAGGTGGTCCGCCGGTCGCCGCCGGCCGGACGCGTCCCCTTCGGCTTGTCACGCCGCGAGGGGATGGGGCATACTCCGGGCCATGCAAGCGGCGCGGCTTTTCGGACCATGAAGCCGGTATTCGAAAAAACCCCTCAGCGCGATTGGGAATCTTTTCATTGCGAGGTGGTGCGCGGAGAGAGCTACAACGCGGTCTGGCATTTCCATCCGGAGTTGCAACTGACCCTCGCGTTGCAAAGCTGCGGCTATCGGCTGGTGGGCGATCGTTTGGACTCTCTCGCGCCCGGGGATTTGGTGCTGGTCGGCGCGAACCTGCCGCATGTGTGGCAGCAAGATCGTCCGAATGGAGCCGCGGGGCCCGGCGTGCATGCCATCATCCTGCGCTTCCGCGAGACCTTCGCGGGGCGCGAATTGCTGGAGTTGCCCGAGGCGGGGCCGTTGCGCCGGTTGTTCCGGCGCGCCGCTCGAGGGCTGGAGGTGAGCGGACGCACCCGCCGGGAGGCCGCGGTCCGCATGGAGCGCATCCCGCAACTCAGCGGGCTAACCCGGCTCGGCGAGTTATTGGCGATCCTGGATTTGCTCGCTCATTCCACGGAATTAAAACCACTGGCCACCTCCGGGTATGTGGCGGCGCCTGGCGTCGAGGACGAGGAGAGAATGCGGCGGGTGCTCAGCTATATCGACGCTCATTTGGGCGAGGCGATTGGCCGGGCCGAGGCGGCCGCAGCGGCCAATTTGAGCGTGGGTGCGTTCAGCCGCTTTTTCAACCGGCGCACCGGGAAAAGCCTGCCGCAATACGTGAACGAGATGCGTGTCGGACGCGCTTGCCGCCGCCTGGCGGATGAACGCCTCAAAGTCTTGGATATAGCGATGGAAACCGGCTTTTCCAGCCTGGCCAACTTCAATCGGCGATTCCGCGAGATTACCCGGGTCTCGCCGCGCGACTACCGGCTGCAATTGCGCAAGAGCGCCGCGCCTGCGCGCGCCCTTTAAACTTTCCGCGGACGCAGGGGTCAACGGTCTGCGGCGGGAGCGGGCGGGCGGCGTGAATTGGCCTCCGCAGGCAACGCCTGCTCCTTGAAAAAGCGAACAATTTTGGCGGGCGCGGCGGCGGGATAGGCGTGGGTGCCCGGATGAATGAAGGTGACCACTGGCGCGCCGGCGGCCGAGGGATAGAGCGTGCAGCCGGCCTCGTCATGCCAGGGAGCGCCTTCGCCGCATCGATTCTTCTGGCGCAGCTCCGCGATCATGCGCTCCTGCCAGGCGAACGGCACCAGATCATCCTCTTCTCCCGCCACATGCAACACCGGTTTGGGCTTGAATCTGCGCACATCCTTTCGCATGACCGCGGCCGAAGGCGCAACGGCGGCCAGCAACTCTCCGCGGGCGGCCCAGAGAAGGTAGGTGAAATTGCCGCCGTTGGAGTGGCCAGTGGCGTAGAGGCGCCTGGAATCCACTGCGTATTCCCGCCGAAAACTGGCCAGCAGCGCGTCGAAAAAATGAAGATCGCGATCTGCCTGGTCGCCGATCCACCTTTGCCAGCCGGACTTTTTACCTTCGGGATCGGTGAGCCCGCCCGGGGTGTTGAGTCCCTGCGGGTAAACCACGATGGCCTCCGGCCAGCGCGCGTGCAGATCGAACATCCGCGCCGCCTGGCGCATCGAGCCGCCGTGGCCGTGAAAAGCGAAGATCACCGGGGCGGGAGCGGAGTTGGTTGGCGGCGCATGGACCAGGGCCTCACGAGCCACACCGTCCACCGTCCAGGATCGCCATTCCAACTCCGCCAGCGCGCCGGCAAAGCCGCGCCCTGCAAAAAGAAGCAGGCTGAAGGCGAACGCCATAACCGCCGCGCGTCGAAGTTTTGCCGGGCGGTATTGGAGCCAGGCGGACGAGCACGCCGCAGTCCGGGTTGCGCAGTTCATTGACGGAAGATTATGCCACCAAAGTTCCGCGCCGCCACCGGAAAAGGTTGAGCCGCGTTCGGCGCAGCCGTGGGCGTTCGTGGAGCATGTTCGGGACGAGATGCCGCGCTCAGCCGCAGTCGGCGTCGTCGCGGCGGCCAGTCTCCCGGCGAATGGCCGCCGGTTTATGGCGTTTGCGCTCCAGCGCGGGGAAATTGGAGCGGCGGACGGTAATCGTAACGCAGCCATCGATTCGCGGACGGATGATTGGTGAACCGCTCGGCCTGGGCGTCCCATTCGAGAAATGCGCGGGTCTGCATGGCGATGTTGGCGATCAACGTGGCGCTGGTGCTGCGGTGGGCGCTTTCGATGTCCGAATTGCAGAGCGCGCGGCTTTTCACGCAATCCAGAAAATTGCGCGCGTGGTCGGCCGTGTTGGCCCAGCCATTCAGCTTTTGCGGATCGATTTGCGCCGCTTCGCCGGCACGCCAGCCGCGTTCCGCGGCGCGATCGAGGGGCGTTCGCAGAGGGAACTCGTGTTGGGTGATTTTCTCGGGCACCACCTCCCAGCCACTGCTGCGGAAATAAAGCGTCCCTTTGGTGCCGCGGAATTCGATTTCGCAGGGCAGGGCGGCGGCGGCGGCTCCGTTGGCATTAAACTGCGTGAAGGTCACCAGGACATTGCCCGGATATTGCCATAGCGCCTCCATCGTGTCGGGAGTATCGCGATTGTCCTCCAGGGCGAACTTGCCGCCCATGGCGGCGACCGCCAGCGGCGCGTCGTGTCCGAGCGCCCAGTGGATCAGATCCAGATAGTGGATGCCGTTGTTGGTGATCTGCCCGCCGGTGTAATCAAAGAACCATCGGAAACGATACAAACCGCGGTTGCGATTGTACGGAACCTGGGGCGCCGGGCCCATCCAGGCCTCCCAATCCAATCCCGCCGGCGGAGCGCTATTGGGCGGGTGGCCGATGCCCTTGGGCCATTCGTTTTGAATGTGAAAGGCGCGCACCCCGGTAACCTGGCCCAGGCCGCCGCTCCGGACAAACTCGGCCATTTCCCGGCATACCTTCGAGGATCGCCGATGTAATCCCGATTGGCAGACCCGTTTGGCCTTGCGCACCGCTTCGACCATGGCTCGCCCTTCCTCCAGGCGCAACGAGATGGGCTTCTCAACATAAACGTCCTTCCCCGCCGCGCACGCCTCCACAGTTTGCAGGGCGTGCCAGTGATCGGGGGTCGAGATGACCACCGCATCCACGTCCTTCCATTCGAGCAGCTTGCGGTAATCGGCAAACTGCCGCGGCTGGCCCCCTGCCTTGCGGACGGCGAAATCCAGGTAAGGCTGATAAATGTCGCAGAGCGCGACCACCTCAGCATCCGGGTGTTTGAGAAAAGCGTCGAGCACCTGGTCGCCCCGATTGCCAACGCCGATGAACCCCAGCCGGACGCGGTCATTCGCTCCCGGCACCTGGGCCTGCGACCAAGCTGTGGCCGCCCCGAGAGCGGCCAGCGCTTTGGTGAATTGGCGGCGGGTTATTCCGGACGACTTCACGGCGGGGAATTTGGCGGGTTCGCAGGTGTTCATAACGTTTCGCTTGAGAGGCAGGATAGGCGGTTTGCCCACCAACGCCAAGCCTCTCGCGCGGGTCTGGGCCGCACCCCTCTCAAAACCCTTGCCCTTCGACTTGTCAGCCGCCCCGGAGCCGGAACCCCGGACCCGCCAAGGCGGGGCGGCAGCCTCCACCGCTTCCGCTGCAGGCCCACCCCGCACACCGGCGTAAATCGCGCGCCGCTGGAGATTTCGGCCTGCGCTTGCCCCGGCTTGGCCTGAAGTTTACACTGCACGAACCACCGCGCGGTGCCGGCGTGCCCGTAGCTCAGTTGGATAGAGCATCTGCCTTCTAAGTCGAAAATTGTTTTTTGCTCTGTTTGGCAACCCTTGATTGCGCCTGTGCTGACAGGGGTTTCCGCCACTTCGGCGTTTGCTCTGTTTGACCGGTTTTGGCTCCAAAACAGGCGAGTAGTATAGAATGGCAGTAGAGAAAAGCCGTGAGCCGGGGAATCCAGATGCCAGAGATAGATGGCCAGCCCGTGCTCGACCAGCATGAGGTTCCAGTTGTGAACAATGCGGACCGGACCCCATCGTTGGTTCTCGTATTCGTTTTGGAAATCCCGCAATCGGTCGTGCAACACCTCCGCCGCTTGGCGGTCTGGTTTGGGATGAAGCATGTCCAAGCCCGTCAGTGTCCGCGCTTTCCGGAAAAGTTCTGCCGCTGCGCCGCGGGTCTTGCCTTTGCGCGAAACCGCCTTCGTCGCAATCCAGATTGCAAAGGCGGAAAGCCGTTCTGGCCGCGCAAACCATTTTTTCAGGACTGTCAGCCTGGTCAGATTTACGTTTCCGCGTTCGTCAATCTCTTCGACAACCTTCAGAAGCTTTTCAGGGATGTCTGTGCGCATGAATGGTCAGTCTGGATTCTACGGTGCCTCAATGGAGAGACCTGTCATTCGCCGGCCAGTTCGTTTTCGAGTTGATACACCTGGTCCCGCAACGCATCGCCGTAGCCCCAGCCGATGCCATCAGCATGGGCAGTGAGGTGCTGAACTCGCTCTCGAAATTGGGAATACAGTTCGCTTCCCTCGCGCATGAGCAGTTGCGCCATTTCGTTCAGCACGGACTCCAAACTGTTGTAAAAGGACTCGTTGATGTCGCCAAATGGATGCGTGAACTCGGTGCCGTTCTCCACATAGGTCAGCATCAGGTCGATTGTCCCCACCAAATTGCCGGTGGCTTTGCGGTAATCGCGGATGGCTTTGCGCAGCTCGTTCAGCTTGAGTTTTCCATCGCCGCGCGCCGGGAAAAATTGTTCCACGATCTTGCCCCGATATTTTTCCAGGGCCGCGCCGGCCGCTTCCTCCGCTTGGAAGCGGGCCTGGAGAAAATCACGGTTGTCTGGCGAAGCATCGTAAAGGTCCTTCACCAGCGCGATCAGCGCGGGTTTCGACCAATCGTCCAACTGTCGCCGAACATCCCTCTATCCGGCGGATTTCTTCTCGTTCATGCGCGTCCTCTTGATTTTCCACGGCGGCGGTAACAGCTACATTCCGAGAAGGATCCTGCCTGCGGTGACGACTTGCTGTCGCACGCGTTCGCGATCAGCCGTGTCACCCGAAAAGAACTCCGCGGCTCGCGCTGGTCCGTCCTGGTTGGCTTCGGAAAAATCGGAACGTAAAACGGCAATGGCAGCGGCGTAAGCGGGATTGACGGCGTCCTTCTCGGCGCGGAACGCCGCAACTGCCGCCTCGGGTCCGTCAACAAAACCGGTGACCGCGAGCAGCACGTCGTAGGCGTCTTTCGGACTGCGCCGTCCGGTCGGCCCGCCAAACGCGTTCAGTTTGAGAACCAATAGCGGCCCGATGTCGGCCACCGCAACTTTGCACGTTTGTTCCACTCCATAGAGATCGCGTCCGCGCACCGTCACCATGCGGCGACTGGCCAGCGCGCGGTTCACGCCGAGGATGACGCTCGCAATGATATCGTCCACAACGCGCGAACCCGTTACGGATGGCGGGTCTTCGGTAAGGAAATCGAGGTAAAGCGCGATGTCTCCCAATTTTCGCACCAGCCTGTTTTCTTCAGAAATAAAACCCAGCGCGGCGAGGTCTGACTTGATCGTTCCATACTGTCCGCCTGACGCACCCAGCGTGATGCCAAAATCCACGTCCAACGTCACCGCCCCCGGCAGCCCGGCGACATCACGGCGCGTCAGGTAATGCACCGCCAATCCACCCACGAGAACGAGATCGCCCTGGTATCGCTCCAGCGAACGCCACGCCGTCAACAAAGCTGCCTCGGCCGATTCCAGGCTGCGCGGTGGGTAGTCGTCAAACTTTCCGAATTTGGTCATGCTGCCCAACCTCCCGCGAAGTCCGGCCATTTCCGTAATTCCGCCGCCTGTTCCTCGCCGCGCAACCCCGCGTGCAGCAGGTCGAGATAAATTTGCACATCCGAAACCAGGCTGAATCCGCGCACGGATTGTGAGGGATTCAGAACGCCTTCGTCTTTGGGCAGCGCAAGACGCAACCCGCCTCCGCTGGAGACTCGTCTGGCCAGCAGCTTTTCCGTAATGGCCGACTCGTCAGGAAATGAAGTTACATAAGCCGTGACTACGGTTGGGACGGTGTAGGGATGCCGCAGCCAGCCGGCGAACCATTGTGTGAACGCGTGCGGCTGATCGCCGAGCAGTTCTCGAAGCTTCTCCGCCAATTGAGTTGGATCGTTCGACAACAGAGAGTACTCCCTCGTGGTGGTTCGCTTCTCCCAATCATCAACTTTCGCCCAGGCGTCCAGCAGCGCCGCCGGTTTCGTTATTCGCAGACCGCCGGTTTCGTCCGCCGCCCACTCGCGCGCGAGCAACTGCTTCCGCACCGCGCTGACCCAGCCGAGGCTCACTCGCGCTTCGCGACTGATTTCGACGACTTTCCACGGATGCAATGGTCCTTGAAGCAGCACCCGCAACACCCGTGCCGCCTTTGGCGCAAACAGCGACCGCGCCTCGCGGCGTTCCCGGAACGGATTTTCCGCCGAGCGCGTTTCAACAAAAACCTGGTCAAAGGACAACCGGGCGTTCCCTGCCAGGTCCGCGTATCCTATGCCCGCCTCCTCGCAAAGACGCGCTGACTCTTCGGAAATGAACGGAGCCACCAATACGCCGTAGCACGGTGCGTCCTTTGGCAATTGTTCTAAGAAGTGCTTCAATTGCAGCAAGCCCGTGCGAACCTCGCGGGGCTGGCCGAGTCGCCGACTTTCCACCACCAATACCCAGTTTCGATCACCGACTCGAACCTCCGCAAGCCAGTCGGGCTGGGCACCGAATACTTTGCTAATTGGATTCCACGATTTCACTTTCAGGCGAGGCACGCGCGCCAGTACACTGCGCAGCAATGCCTCGAACTCAGACCTATGTTCGCGCTCTTTCAGTGTTATTGCATTTTTCACCACGCGGTGAAATTTGTGTTTTGGGTGAAATAACGCAAGTGGTATTTCATTAAAAGTCCGCGTTTCACCCTGTGGTGTAATGTCCACGTTCACTGAAATTGCTTGGATTCCAATGGGTTAAATGAGCCCCTATGATTTACGTAACCAATTAACCTGCAACATGTTGGAATGGGATGACAGTGATCGGCAATGGGAGTGCTCGCTGGCTCATCGCTACTTAGGCGGTTTGAATTCCGGTGGCAAAGTGGGCACGGGCATTCCGTCCGGCCCGAACTGGTCGGGATGCTCTGCCCTGTAGCGCTGAAAAGCCGCATTCAGCACCCGCAGGTTAAACTCGCATGTCCTTCGCATGAACCCTTGCCCTTCGACTTGTCAGCCGCCCCGGAGCCGAACCCCGGACCCGCCAAGGCGGGGCGGCAGCCTCCACCGCTTCCGCCGCAGGCCCACCTCGCACATCGGCGTAAATCGCGCGCCGGTGGAGATTTCGACCTGCGCTTGCCCCGGCTTGGCCTGAAGTTTACACTGCACGAACCACCGCGCGGTGCCGGCGCGCCCGTAGCTCAGTTGGATAGAGCATCTGCCTTCTAA